>CAYMGL010000160.1:0-6366 GCA_964389945.1 uncultured Actinomycetota bacterium | reverse complement strand
TGAGGATGCTCGAGCGGAGCGAGTTGCAGACGAAGGGCGGTCGATGAGGCTGCGTCGTCGGTCCGCGGCAGCAGGTCCACCGGGCCTGCTGCTGACCGGCGACGAGGCCGGTGCCGCGGACCGCGCTGCCGTGGCGGCGGGCGCGACGTGGGACGACCTGCTGCGGCGTGCCGGCGGGGCACTCGCGCGGGGCGTCCTGCGCGAGCTGCAGGAGCGTGGTGGTGTCTACGGGCGTCGTGTGCTGGTCGTCGCCGGCAAGGGCGACAACGGTGGTGACGGCTGGGTCGCAGCGCACGTGCTGCGGGACCGCGGCGTGGCCTGCACGGTCCTCGCCGTGCACGGCGTCGACGTCGAGACGTCCCCCCACAGTGCACGGGCCCGGGAGGCCTGGCGGTCGTCGGGCGGTCGGGTCATCAGCGGGACCGACGACCGCGCTGCGATCGATGCTGCGCTGGCCACGGCCGACCTCCGTGTCGACGCGGTCCTCGGGACAGGCATCACGGGCGCCCCGCGGGACGAGGCGCTCGTGGGGGTGCGCATCTGCAACGACGGCGGCGTGCCGGTCGTGGCCTGTGACGTGCCGAGCGGCGTGGACGCCGCCACCGGCGCGATCGCGGGGGACGCCGTGCAGGCGGTCCGCACCGTGACGTTCGGGGCCGCCAAGCGGGGGCTCGTGCTCCACCCGGGGGCGGCACGGGCCGGACTGGTGGAGGTGGCGTCGCTCGGGCCGCGGTGGCGCGCGGGCGCCCGGGACTGGTGGGCCACCGCGGACCGACTCGCGCGCCTCTCCGCCCCGTCGGCCGACGCCGACAAGCACGCCCGCGGCCGTGTCCTCGTCGTCGCCGGGTCCCGGCGCTACGGCGGGGCGGCAGCACTGGCTGCCACCGCCGCCGTCCGGGCCGGCGCGGGACTCGTGACACTGGCCACCACGGCGCCGCGCGAGCCCGTGCTCGTGCTCGAGCCGGGGGTGATGGTCGTGGAGCTGCCCGCACTCGACCCGTCGGAGGACGACGGAGCGGCCGGGCCGGCCCCGGCGGCCGCCGACCGCGTGGCCGAGTTGGCGCAGGACGCCGATGCCGTGGTGCTCGGGCCCGGCTGCGGTCACGGACCGGGCACGCGGGCCGTCGCCGATGCCCTGCTCGACGGGCCGCGGCCGGTCGTCCTCGACGCCGACGGGATCAACGTCTTCCGCGGGGAGGCGGACGCGCTGCGACGGTCGCACGACGCCCCCCCGCTGCTGCTCACGCCCCAGCACCGGGAGCTCGGTCGTCTCGTGGACCGCCCCGGTGACGAGGCCCTCGCCGCGCGGCACGACCTCGTGCCGCGGCTGGCCGAGGACCTCCACGCCCTCGTCGTGGGCAAGGGGCCCGGCACCGTCGTCCACGACCCCTGGTCGAGCGAGACGTGGGTCACGACCGCCGGCGGGCCGGCACTCGGCACGGGCGGCAGCGGGGACGTCCTGGCCGGGATGCTCGGAGCCACGGTCGCGGCCGCGTGGGACGGCGACCTGCCCGGTGTCGGGCGCGCCGCCGTGGGCACGGTGCACCTCCACGGGATGCTCGGCGATCGCGTGGGCGCGGCCACCGGTGGCCGCGCCACGGCGCGGCAGCTCGTCGAGGCGCTGCCGGCCCTGCTCGCAGAGCGGACCCGTCCATGACCAGGTACCGCCCGACCGTCGCGACGGTCGACCTCGACGCGATCCGGCACAACGTCCGGACCCTGCGGACGGCCGCCGACGGCGCGCAGCTGTGCGCCGTGGTCAAGGCGAACGCGTACGGACACGGCGCGGTGCCGGTCGCCAAGGCGTGCCTCGAGGCCGGGGCCGGCCACCTCGCGGTGTCGTCGGTCGAGGAGGCGGAGGAGCTGCGCGCCGCTGGCATCGGCGCACCGCTGCTGCTGTTCAGCGAGCCGCCCCTCGCCGCGATCGACGCGATGCTGCGAGCAGAGGCCGTCCCACCCGTCTACACCGACGCGTTCGCCCGGGCCGTCGCCGCCGCGGGGGAGCAGCGGGGGCGCCCGGTCCCGGTCCACCTCTGCTTCGACACGGGCATGGGCCGCGTCGGCGTCGAACCGGACCGCTGGGTCGCGTTCCTCGACGCCCTGCCGGCGACCGGGCTGGACGTGGTCGGCACGTGGAGCCACCTCGCCCGCGCGGACGAGCCGGACGTCGACACCACCGCCGCGCAGCTCGACGCGTTCGACCGGCTGCTCGGGCTGCTCGACGAGCGCGGCATCGACCCCGGGGTCGTGCACGTCGCGAACTCCGCCGGGACGCTGCTGCACGAGCGCGCGCGACGCCCGATGGTCCGCGCGGGCATCGCCGTCTACGGCCTGTCCCCGGCCGACGAGGTCGACGCGGCCGACCACGACCTGCGCCCGGCCATGTCGCTGACCACCGAGGTCGCGTTCGCCAAGCACCTCACCGCCGGCACGCCGGTCAGCTACGGCCACCGCTGGGAGGCGCCCGCCGACGGCTGGCTGGCGACGCTGCCGATCGGGTACGCCGACGGCGTCCCGCGCCTGCTCACCAACCGCTTCGAGGCGCTGTGGGACGGCCGCCGCCACCCGGTCGTCGGCACGGTGACGATGGACATGCTCCACCTGTGGTGCGGCGACGCCCGTCCCGGCGTCGGTGACGAGGTCGTGCTGCTCGGCAGCCAGGGCGGCGACCGCATCCGCGTCGAGGACTGGGCGCGGACCATCGGCACGATCACCTACGAGATCACGTGCCAGCTGACCGCACGCCTGCCCCGCGAGCACGTCAACGCCTGACGTCCCGGCTTCGCCACGACGCAGTCGGCGCACCAACCCCGTTCGCCGTTCGCCGTGGTTTGCTGCAGCGTGCGGACGACAGCAGGGAGGGCGGCGTGGCGCTGGGGCTGGACGGTGTGCGGGTCGGGGTGTGGACCCACGACGAGGTGCCGACCGGGTGCACCGTCGTGCTCCCGCCGGCGGGGACGCTCGGCGCCGTGGCCGTCCGGGGGCAGTCGCCCGGGACCCGGGAGGCCGCAGCGCTCGGGCCGTTCGGCAAGCTGACCGTCGTCCACGGCGTGGTGCTGTCCGGCGGCTCGGCCTACGGCCTGGCCACGGCGGACGGCGTCGTGCACTGGCTCGAGGAGCAGGACGTCGGCTACCCGATCGGTGACCACGCGATCGTCCCGATCGTCGGCGGTGCGATCGTGCTGGACATGTCGGTGGGCGTGCGAGGCGGGCGGCCGGACGCCGCGGCCGGCAGGGCCGCCTGTGAGGTCGCGACGTCCGACGACCCGCCGGAGGGGGCCGTCGGTGCCGGGGCCGGCTGCACCGTGGCGAAGATCGGCGGCCTCGAGCATGGCTGGCGTGGGGGGCAGGGGGTCGCGGTCGAGCGCGTCGACGACCTCGTCGTCGGGGCGCTGGTGGTCAACAACGCGGTCGGCGAGATCCTGGACGAGCGCGGCGCGCCCATGATCCGCAGCCGCGCACCCCGCGACGTCCCCCGCTGGCCGGCCGAGACCGACGAGCGCCTGGGTGCCGCCGCCACGCGCGCCGCCGCCGACGACGGCGCCGAGGGACCCGCGGGCAACACGGTGATCGGCGTGGTGGTCACCAATGCGCGGCTGGACAAGTCCCAGGCCCACCGGGTCGCGGACCTCGCCCACGACGGCGTCGCACGCGCCGTCGAGCCGGCCCACACGTCCGTCGACGGCGACGCGCTGTTCTGCCTCGCCACCGGTGAGGTCGAGGCCTCCGTGGACCGCGTGGCGCTGCTCGCTGCCCGCGCGGTGGCGACCGCCGCGCGGCGCGGTCCCATGGCCGCCGTCGGGCTGGACATCCCCGACGGCCCCTTCGCCGGGCGGCTCCCCGGGTTCTCCGACACCTGACGATGAGCGCCCACTGCGCTCGCAGGCCCCGGAAATGGGCCGGATCGACACCCGTGAGTAGGATCGGCAGCGCTCCACGCCCGCTTCGACGTTGGACTCCCAACGTGTCGACAACGCACCTCCCGCTGCTCCGGCCGGGTGACCGTCCGACCGCCGTCGATCCCTCGACGCTGCGGTCCCCGAAGGCGTTCACCGAGGCCGTGACGTCGTGCCACCGCTGCCCGCTCGCCGACGACCGCCTCCAGGTGGTGCCGGGGTCCGGCTCGCCCGATGCCGAGGTGCTCCTGCTGGGCGTCGCACCGGGCCGGCAGGAGGACGTGCAGGGCGAGCCGTTCGTCGGCGCCGCCGGCAACGTCATCGACAACGCACTGGGTGCGGCCGGGGCGACCCGTGCCGACGTCCACCTGACCACGCTGGTCAAGTGCCACCCGACCGGTGATCGCGCCCCGACGTCGCTCGAGCTCGAGGCGTGCTTCCCGTGGCTGATGGAGCAGGTCGCGATGATCCGACCGAGGGTCATCGTCACGCTCGGCCAGTTCCCGACCTCGGCGCTGCTGCGACGCCACGTGCCGCTGGGCCGCGTGGCCGGGCTGCGCCTGACCGTGTGGGACGACATCACGCTGATCCCCACCCACGACCCGATGGACGCCAGCCGCGGTGGCCCGACCGCTGCGACCGGCATCCGGCGGCACATCGCTGCGGCGCTCGCGGTCGCCGGCGCCGCCGACGGCTCCGGTGTCCCCGTCACGGCCTGACCGTGTCGGTCCAGCTCGCCTCGGGCACGCCGGACGCGACCCGACGGGTCGGTGCCGCCCTCGCCGCCGCGCTGCGACCCGGCGACGTGGTCGTGCTGGCAGGTGAGCTCGGCGCCGGCAAGACCTGTCTCGTGCAGGGGCTCGCGGGTGCGCTGGGTCACGCGGGCCGGGTCACGTCGCCGACGTTCCTGCTCGCCCGCCGCCTCGACACGACACCGCCGGTCGTGCACGCCGACGCGTGGCGGCTCGACCGGGTCGGTGACCTGCTGGACCTCGGCGACGAGCTGCTCGACGACGACGTGGTGACGGTGCTGGAGTGGGGTGACGCCGTCGCGGAGGTGCTGCCGACGGACCGGGTCGAGCTCGACCTCGTGATCGCCGGCGACCTCCTCGCGTCGACCCCGGCGGACGCGGCCGACGCACCACGCCACATCACCGTCACCGGCCACGGCGCCTGGGCGGCCCGCGTGGCAGCGCTCGCCGACGACCTGCGCGCCGCCGCGCGTCCCGACGGAGGGGCCGTCTGATGCTGCTGCTGGCCGTGGAGACGTCGACCTCGCGCTCGTCGGTGGCGCTGGCCACCGAGGAGGGCGTGCTGGCGGCGTCGGAGCTCGGCCGCGACCGGCGCCACGGGGAGTTCGCGAGCCCCGCCATCGCCGAGCTGCTGCACCACGCCGGTGTCGGCGTCGGCGACCTCACGCACGTGGCCGCGGGGATCGGCCCGGGGCTCTACACGGGGCTGCGGGTCGGGCTGGTCACGGCGTCGACGATCGCGGCGACCCACGACCTGCCGTGCGTGGCGGTCGCGGGCCCCGACGCCATCGCCCACCGTGTGCGGCACACCGACCGGCGCATCGCCGTCGCGCTCGACGCCCGGCGCAAGGAGGTCTACCTCGCCGAGTACGAACCCGGTCCTGACGGGGCCGAGCGCATCGGCGAGCTGGCGGTGGGGACCCCCGAGGACGCGGCGCTGTCGCTGGGCGACGACCTGCGCCCGCTGCTCCTCGTCGGTGACGGCGCCGCGCCGGTCGCCGAGCACCTGCTGCGCCTGTCAGAGGAGGCCGGTGTCGAGGCGGTGCTCGAGGTCGGCGGCCCGGACACGGCCCAGCCCACGGCAGCGGACCTGGCGCTGGTCGCCCTCGACCGTGTCGCCGCGGGCGACGTCGGCGGGACCGAGCTGCTGCGACCGCTCTACCTGCGTGAGGCCGACGCCCGCATCGGGTGGGCGGAGCGCGGTCGGCTGCACGGGGGAGCCGGGTCCTGACCGTCCTGCTCGCCCCACTCACCGCCGACGACCTCGACGACGCACGTGCCCTCGCGGTGCTGGCCGACGTCGAGGTCGGTGGTCCCGATCGCTGGCGACGCGACCTGCAGCACACCTCGACGATGCTCCTCGGCGCGTGGGACGATGGCCGGCTCGTCGGCGTCGCGACCGGTGTGGTCGCCGTCGACGACGCGGACGTCCACGTCGTCGTCGTCCACCCGGACCACCGCCGGCGTGGGATCGGCCGTGCCCTGACCGTCGCGCTGTGCCGGGCGTTCGTGGCCGTCGGCGCCGAGCGGGTGCTGCTGGAGGTCCGTGCGCACAACACGGCTGCACGCGCGCTCTACGGCGACCTCGGGTTCGTCGAGGTGGCCCGCCGCAGCTCGTACTACGGCGACGGTGACGACGCCCTGGTCCTCGCGCTGGAGGCCGCGGCCGTGCCCTCTACCGTTACCGGCGACCCCAGGAGCTGACCGTGCTCGTGCTC
>CAYMGL010000159.1:0-6391 GCA_964389945.1 uncultured Actinomycetota bacterium | reverse complement strand
CCTCGACCTTGCCCAGCACCAGCGCCTCGCTGATCTCGTGGACGAGGTGGTCGACGGTCTCCCGCACGCCGCCGACGATGGCGTCCTCGAGCGGGACGACGGCCCAGCGCGCCTCGGCCCGTTCGACGGCGTCCAGCGCGGCCGTGATCGACGGGGTCGGGACGAGGTCGGCGTCGACGACGCCGTGCTCGGCTGCCTCCTGGGCGGCCTGCTCGCTGAGCGAGCCGGCCGGGCCGAGGTACGCGGTGGCCACGAGTGGGCTCCGGGGTGGGGTGCCGGGAGCGTAGGACGCCGCCGATAGCGTCGGGCCCAGGTCGAAGGAGACGCCGTGGCCCTGCCGTCGAACCCGGTGCTGGACGAACTGGGCGGGTACCCGCTCGCCCGACTGCAGGACCTCGCCGGTGCGCTGCGTGCCAGCGGCGAGACCGTCCACGACTTCTCGATCGGCGACCCCGACGAGCCGACCCCGGACTTCGTCCGCGCCGCGTTGCGCGACGCCGTGGGCCCCGTCAGCCGCTACCCCACCGCGGCTGGACAGCCCGCGCTGCGCGAGGCGGTCGTCGCATGGCTGCGGCGGCGCCACGGCGTGACCGGTGGGCTCGACCCGGACGTGCACGTCGTGCCGGCCGCGGGCAGCAAGGAGGCGATCTTCCACCTCCCGCTGGCGATGGTCGACCGCGACGGCCCGCGGCGCCACGTCCTGTTCGGGACACCCGGCTACCCGGTCTACGACCGCGGCACCCGCTTCGCCGGCGGCATCTGCGACCCGACGGTGCTCACCGCCGAGGAGGGCTGGCGGCTCGACCTCACCGCGATGCCGGCCGAGCGGCTCGACCGGGCCTGCATCGCCTGGCTGAACTACCCGCACAACCCGACGGGCGCGACCGTCGACGTCGGGTGGCTGCGTGACCAGGTCGCCGTCGCGCGCGAGCACGACGTCCTGCTGTGCAGCGACGAGTGCTACCAGGAGGTCTGGTTCGACGATCCTGCGCCGTCGGTGCTCGAGGCCGTCGCCGACGACGACGGCGTGGTCGACCCGACCGGGGTGCTGGCCTTCGTGTCGCTGTCGAAGCGGTCGGGCATGACCGGGTACCGGTCGGCCGCGATCGTCGGTGACGCCGACGTCGTCGGCCGTCTGCGCACGCTGCGACCGAACGTCGGCACTGCCTCACCGGACTTCGTGCAGGTCGCCGCGACGGCCGCGTGGGGCGACCAGCGGCATGTCGACGAGCGGCGCGCGATCTTCGCGGCGAAGCGCGAGGTCGTGCTGGGGTTCCTGGCGGACCGCGGGATCGAGGTGTCGGGCAGCGACGCCACGTTCTACGTCTGGTTCCGGGCGCCCGGCGGCGACAGCAGCGCCTACGCGGAGGCGCTCCTCGCCGCACGGATCATCGCCTCGCCGGGCGAGGCGTTCGGACCGGGCGGCGAGGGCTGGGTCCGCCTCGCGCTGGTGCCGACGGTCGCGGCCTGTCGCGACGCCGTCGCGGCCTGGGGCGCCGCCATCGACCGCGGCGACCTCCCCACCTGATCCACCTCAGTGGGTGACCCGGCGGGCGATGCGGGCGACGACCACCACGAGCACGGCGGCGCCGACGCCGAGCAGCGTCGCGGCGAGCACCTGCTCGTCGGGAGCGCCGAGGCGGGTGTCGCCGACCCCGGCCTCGCCCGCGGGCCACGGCCACAGGACGCGCAGCGAGCCGACCATCAGGCCGAGCAGCGCCGCCATGACGGTGTCGCGGTGGTGGTCGAGCAGCCAGTGCAGCAGGGTCGAGAACAGCGCCAGGCCGACGACGGCGCCCACCCCGACGGTGGCGAGCACCACGAGGTCGCGGTCGTCGACGGCCGCGAGCACGACCTGGTAGAGCCCCACGAGCAGCAGGAGGAAGGACCCGGAGACACCCGGCAGGATCATCGCGCAGATCGCGAGTGCGCCACCTGCGAACAGCACCACCAGCGACGGGTCCTCCAACGTCCCGGCGCGCAGGCCGAGCAGCAGGAACGTCGCGACGGCGGACACGGTCCCGATCGCCCAGACCCGGGCCGACGCCTGCTCGACCTCGTCCGCGGCGACGACCACCGAGCCGGCGACCAGGCCGAGGAACGCCGCCGACAGCAGGATCGGCTGCTCCTCGAGCAGGCCCTCCAGCACGCCGGCGAGCACGACCACGGCCGTCGCGATGCCGGCGAGGAGCGTGAGCAGGAAGCCCCAGTCCACGGCCAGCAGCGCCTGCCACGCCTCGCGCGGCCGACCCCTGAGGAGGGCCGCCACACCGCGCGTGCCCTGCCGGATCGCACCGACGAGCCGGTCGTAGATGCCCAGCACCAGCGCCACCGTGCCGCCGGAGACACCCGGGACGATGTCGGCGCTGCCCATGGCGAACCCGGTCGCGAGGATCCGTGGGTAGGCACGCGCGGGCAGCCGTGACGGCGGCACGGCGACGTGGTCGTGCGGGCCGTGGGGGTGGTCGTGGGTCGTGGGGGTGTCCATGGGGCCGGACGGTACGCCACACGACCGGCGTCACCGCACGCGCCGTAGGCTCGCCCACGAACGGCAACGGACGAGCCGACGATCGACCGACAGGAGCACGGACGTGACGACGAGTGGCGCAGGTGTCGGGCTGGCCAGCCTGCACGACGACGGGCGACTGCTGGAGGTGTGGTTCCCCCACAACACGATCGACGCCGACGAGGTCACGCGGATCAGGGAGGCGGTCGGCGGCCCGGGGACGCACCTGCTGACGAGCAACCCGTTCGACGGGGAGCTCGCCGAGTTCTTCGACAAGCTCCTGGTCACGTCGCGGCACGAGCACGCGCTGCCCCGGCTGCGGGCCCACCCGATCGTCACCGTGCTCGACGACCTCGACAGCGAGCCGCAGGACGCCGGTGACGTCTACCTCCGCCTGTCGCTGCTGTCCCACCGGCGCATCCAGCCCCACGGCGCGAACCTCACCAACGCCTTCTCACTGCTGGAGAACAACGCCTGGACCGACCTCGGCCCGGTCCCGGCCGAGGAGCTGGCCGACGTGCGGCTCGAGCTCGCGATGGCGGGCGTCCCGATCCGGGTCCGGTCGGTCGACAAGTTCCCACGCATGGTCGACCACGTCGTCCCGAGCGGCGTCCGCATCGGTGACGCCGACCGCGTCCGCCTCGGGGCCTACCTCGCCGAGGGCACGACCGTGATGCACGAGGGGTTCGTCAACTTCAACGCGGGCACGCTCGGCCCGACGATGATCGAGGGTCGGATCTCGGCCGGGGTCGTCGTCGGCGCCGGCAGCGACCTCGGCGGGTCGGCGTCGGTGATGGGCACGCTGTCCGGCGGTGGCACGGAGGTGATCCGCATCGGCGAGGGCTGCCTCGTCGGCGCCAACGCCGGCGTCGGCATCTCGCTCGGTGACGGCTGCATCATCGAGGCCGGTCTCTACGTCACGGCCGGCACCAAGGTCACGACCGACGACGGCGACGTGGTGCCGGCGCGGACGCTGTCCGGCGCGAAGGGGCTGCTGTTCCGTCGCAACTCGATGACCGGCCGGGTCGAGGTGCTCCAGCGCGAGGGCGAGTGGGGCGCGCTCAACACCGACCTGCACGCCAACTGACGATGGTCGACCGCGAACGCCTGGTGGGGTGGCTGCGGCTGCTCGTCGACGCGTCGGCCGTCACCGGCGACGAACAGGCCCTCGCGGGCGAGCTGGCCGACGAGCTGGCGACCGGCCACGACCTCGTGCGCATCGGCGACTCGCTGGTCGTCGGCACACGCACCGGGACCCGACCCTGCGTCGCCCTGGTGGGCCACCTCGACGTCGTGCCGCCCACCGACGAGGACCGCGAGCTGCGGCTCGAGGAGCGCGACGGCGTCGAGGTCGCCGTGGGGCGCGGGACGTCGGACATGCACAGCGGCAACGCCGTCGCGCTGGAGCTGTTCACGCGGCTGGCCGACGCCGGTGACGAGCGGCCCTACGACGTCGTCCTCGTGCTGTACGCACGCGAGGAGGGCCCGGCCGACGACAACGAGCTCGCCGATGTGCTCGACGCGGTGCCGTGGCTGGCCGAGGTCGACCTGGCGATCGTCCTCGAACCGACCGACGGCGAGATCCAGGCCGGTTGCCTCGGTGGGCTCCACGCGACGGTGACGTTCACCGGCCGGCAGGCGCACTCGGCCCGACCGTGGCACGGGCGCAACGCGCTGACCGCGGCCGGCCCGTTCCTCGCGGCCCTGGACGCCCTCGAACCGGCCGAGGTCGAGGTGGACGGGATCGTCTTCCGCGACGTGTGGTCGGCGACCATGGGCAGCACGACCAACGCCCGCAACGTGATCCCCGGCGAGTTCGCGGTGAACCTCAACTTCCGCTTCGCGCCGTCGCGCACGGCGGTCGAGGCCGAGCGCGAGCTGCGCGACACGGTCGCCCGGCTGACCACCGAGCCGAGCGACGTCGACGTCGACGTCGCGGTGGTCGACGTCGCCCCGCCCGCACCCCCGCACACCCATGACGACGTGGTCCAGGCCCTGCTCACGTCCACGGGGGCGACCGTGGCGGGCAAGCAGGCGTGGACCGACGTCGCGCGCTTCGCCGAGCTGGGCGTCGCCGCCGTGAACTTCGGCCCCGGCCGGACCGACCAGGCGCACCAGCGGGGCGAGTGGGTCGAGGTCGACGCCATGGTCGACGTGGCGCGGCGACTGCACCGCTTCCTCACCGCATGACGGTCCACGTCGGGCTGGTCCGCGCGGTCATGCAGGGACGCGAGGGCCTGACCGGCGACGTGCTGCGCGACCTGGTCCGGGAGGCGGGCGGGACGGACGTCCGCACCTACGCGTCGACCGGCAACCTGCTGTTCCGCAGCGACGACGGTGCGGCGACCTGTGCGGCGACGTCGACCGCCGTCACGTCGCTGCTCGGCCGGCCGACACCGGTCCTGCACCGCACCGCGGCACACCTGGACACGATCGTCGGCCGCGGGTTCTTCGCGACGGCGCCGACCGGGGCCGAGCACATCGTCGTGTTCGTCGACGACGACGTCGACCCGGCCGAGGACGACGGGCTGGCGACGTCGCTCGTCGGCAGGGTCGGGCGTGACCTCGCGTGCGTCCGGGCGTCGTCTGGGGGCGCGCACCCGATGCCCGCGGTCGAACGCCTCACCGAGGCGCCGGTGACCGCGCGATCCATCCGGACCGTGGCCGGCATCGTGCGTGCGGCCCGGACGCACTGAACGGCGGCGGGCCGGTCGGGCGACGTAGGCTCCGCGCCACCCGAGCGGAGAGCCGCGTGGCCGACGACGACCAGCCGACGACGCCGACGGTCGACCCCTCCGAGGTCGACGAGGAGGAGATCTCCAGCGCCGAGCTCGACGAGGTCGCCGAGCGCGTGCCGACGTCCGTGGACGCCTCGCCGGACGGCAACGGCAGCGGCAACGGCCAGGCGACGACCGGCGACGCCGACAGCGACGGCGTCGACGAGCTGCCGGGCCACGTGGGCACCGTCGTCGTCCCGCTCGCGAACCCCGACACGGCCGCCGACCTGCTCGCGATCGGTCTCGCCTTCTGCGAGCACGGCGGGGAGGTCATCGGCGTCGTCGTCGCGACCGACGACGCCCAGGCGGAGGCCGCCGCCGACATGGGCGGCCGGCTCGAGCAGGTGCTCGAGGAGGCCCGCCACCACCACCCCGACCACGACCTGGAGCTGGTCACCCGGTCGGCGACGTCGGTGGCGCGTGGCATCGTCGAGCTCGCACGGGAGGAGAACGCCGGTCTGATCGTCCTCGGTGTGGCGGCACCGGGCGCGAACACACCGTCCGACGGGCCACCGCTCGGGCGGATCGCCGAGGCGGTCATCGAGGTGGCGCCGTGCGACGTGGTGGTGCTGCGACCCGGCAGTGACGACGAGCACGTGACCGACCTGCGCAAGGTCGTGGTGACCGTGGACGGGGGCGAGCCGTCGCGCACGGCCGCCCGCACCGGCATCGTGCTCGCCGAGGGGTTGGGCCTCGGGGTCGACGTGGTCCACGTGCAGGACCGCGGACGACCGCGGTGGGACGGCCTGGCCGTGCTGGCCCGGTCACTGGACGGTGTGGACGGCCGCGAGCGCTGTCGCACCCGTCTGCTGCAGGGACCGGACGTCGCGGGCGTCATGATCGCCAGCACGGCGGTCACGGAGCTGCTCGTGGTGGGCCTGCGGCGCGGGGCCGGGCTGCGCAACTGGCTGTTCGGCTCGGTCGCGAGCGGACTGGTCCGCGACGCGAACGGACCGGTCCTCGTGGTCGCCCGCCACGTGGTCAGCGAGGGTTTCAGCGGCCGGTTCGAGCGCTTCCAGGGCTGGCTGCGGCCGGGTCTGACGGAGGTCGAGCAGGAGACGCTGCGCTGGAACGCCCGACGCCAGGCGACGACGACGATCGACTACGT
>CAYMGL010000158.1:0-6401 GCA_964389945.1 uncultured Actinomycetota bacterium | reverse complement strand
GACAGCGACGAGTCGGTGAAGAGGTGACCGTCGCCGTCGTAGAGGAACAGCTCACCACCGACGTCGGCGACGACGCGCTCGAGGATCGGCACCTCGGCCCAGTCGTCGTCCCGTGCCGCGTGGGCCTGCAACGGCAGCCCCGTGGGCCAGGCGCCGTAGTGGTTCGGCGACACGATCCCCTCGAGGCAGACGACGCCGCGCGCACCCGCTCGCTGCACCGCCAGGCGCATGGCCGGCATGTTGCCCAGTGAGATCCCGACGTAGACGAGGTCGGCCGGCAGGCCCTCGACCGCAGCGACGCCTCGCTGGACGACCGTGTCGAACCCGATCCCCTCGACGTGCTCGACGCCCTCGTCGACGGTCGCGAAGGTCTGCCCCTCCAGCAGGTCGGGGACCTCCACCTCGTGACCACCGGCACGCAGGCGTTGCGCCAGGTCCTCGACCCCCGACGTGCGGCCGCAGACGTGGTGGAACAGCAGCACGTGTGCCATCGATCGGCTCCTCTGTGGTTCGGTCGCCCCTGAGGAGGAGTCAAGCATGCAGCTCCACCCTGACGAGCAGCACGGCGAACCGGTCGGCGACCGGCTCAACTGGCTCCGGGCCGGTGTGCTCGGCGCCAACGACGGCATCGTGTCCACGGCCGGTCTCGTCGTCGGCGTGGCCGGCGCCACGACCGACACGACGACGCTGCTGCTGACCGGCCTCGCCGGCCTCGTGGCCGGCTCGCTGTCGATGGCCGGCGGCGAGTACGTGAGTGTCTCGACCCAGCGCGACACCGAACAGGCACTGCTGGCCAAGGAGCGCTGGGAGCTGCGCGAGCTCCCCGAGCAGGAGCTGGAGGAACTGACGGTCATCTACGAGCAGAAGGGCCTCGACCGTGACCTGGCCGCGCAGGTCGCCACCCAGCTGACGGCCCACGACGCCCTCGCTGCACACGCGGAGGTCGAGCTCGGTATCGACCCCGAGGCCCTGACGTCACCGTGGACGGCGGCGTGGTCCTCGATGATCGCCTTCGCGCTGGGGGCACTGCTGCCGTTGCTGGCCATCGTGCTCCCGCCGGCGAGCCTGCGGGTCCCGGTCACGGCGGTGACCTCGGCGGCCGCGCTGGCCCTGACGGGGGTCGTCAGCGCCCGGCTCGGTGGCGCACCTGCCGGTCCCGCGGTGCGTCGCAACCTCACCGTCGGCCTCCTCGCGATGGGCCTCACCTACGTGGTCGGCGTCCTGGTCGGTGGGGACGTGCCCTGACACCGCTCGGTCGAGGCGGCAGACTCCGGGGCCCGCAGGCGTGAGGGCATCGGTGGACGAGTCGCGACCCGACTGGCAGGCCGAGATCAGCTCGAGCGAGACGCGGCTGGCAGCGATCGTCCGCCACGCCATGGACCCGATCGTGCTCGCGGACGACGAGGGCCGGTTCGTCGCGGCGAACCCAGCCGCCGAGGAGCTCCTCGGCTACGAACCGGGTGGGCTCGTCGGTGTCGCCCTCGACGAGGTGGTCGTGCCGAGCGCCGACCAACGCCTCGACCTCGAGGAGTTCGTGGCATCCGGCTCGGGTGACGCCGTCGTCGAGCTGCGGCGACGCGACGGCACGACGATCGAGGTCGAGGCCCGCTCGGTCGCCGACATCGAACCCGGCATCCACCTCAGCCTGTGGCGCGACCTGAGCCGACACCGTCACACCGAGCGCGCGCTCGCGGAGTCCCGGGCGCGGCTGAGCGCCATCGTCAACGGGGCGTCGGTCGGCCTCCTCCTCGTGGGCGGGGACGAGGTGATCGACGTCTGCAACCCGGCTGCCCAGGCGATCCTCGGCACCGACGTCAGCGGCATCGACGTCACGGCCGTGCTGGCGAGCCTGACCGGCGACCTCGGCTCAGCCGTCGAGGTCCTCGACACCGCCACGCGCACACCGGGCGAGGAGCACATCGTCACGAGCCACGACGACCGGCACCTGCGGCTGCTCGTCACCCCGGTCGGCGGCGACGCACGCCTCCTGCACCTCGAGGACGTGACCGCCAGGCAGACGGCCGCCGACCGACTGCGGACGGCGCTCGACCGTGAACGCCACGCCAGCGAGGAGCTGTCCCAGCTGAGCCACCTCAAGGACACGTTCCTGTCCGCGGTCTCCCACGAGCTGCGGACACCACTGACGGCGATCCACGGCTTCGCCGCCACGCTCGAGTCCCACCTCTCGGTCCTCGAGCCCGAGCAGGTCGCCAACCTGCTCGAGCGGCTGCGCATCAACGCCGTGCGGCTCGACGGGCTGCTCGACACGCTGCTCGACCTCGACCGCCTCCGCCGCGGCGTCCAGGTGGTCCAGCGCACCGAGACGCCGCTGGTGGAGGCCGTCGAGGGCGGGCTGGCCAGCCTCGACCTCGGGACCCACTCCCTGCGGCTGGACGTCGAGGACGTGACGTGCCAGCTCGACCGCCCCAAGGTCGAACGCATCATCGAGAACCTCGCCCTCAACGCCACCAGGCACACGCCACCCGGCACGGTGGTGCGCGTGACCGCGCAGCGGCCCGACGACCTCGTCCTTCGCGTCGAGGACGACGGCCCCGGCATCAGTGACGACCTCCGGGACCGGGTCTTCGACATGTTCTCCAAGGGCGAGTCACCCGAGGCACGCGCCGCAGGCACCGGGGTCGGTCTCGCGCTCGTCCACGAGTTCGTCGAGCTGATGGACGGCACGATCGAGCTGACGACGAGCCCGCTCGGTGGGGCCGCGTTCGAGGTCCGCATCCCCGTGTAGGTCAGCGGCAGTCGGCCGTCCACGACTCGTGGTCGTACGTGGCGAGGAACTCCTCGGTGGCGACCCGGCCCGCTTCGTGGAGCTGGTCCTCCTCGTCGGCCGTCATGCCGACGTCGAGCGCGACGACCGAGGACGCGTCCACCCGGATCGTCCGTCGCTCGTCGCAGCTGCCGACCGGCTCGAGCTGGTCGCCGGCCTCCAGCATCGTCTCGACGACCGCACGCACCAACGCAACGTCGCCGTCGGGCCAGCCCACCGACCGCGACCGCGGGACGAGCCGAACGGCGAACGTCGGCCGTCGGGCCGGTCGACGGTCGGTGCGGTCGAAGACGCTCACCGGGAAGGCCGTGCCGAGCCCGCCGTCGACCAGGAGGCCGGCGGTGTCGCCGGTTCCGAGCTTGACCGGCGTGAACACCAGCGGCACTGACATCGACGCGCGCACGGCCTCCGACACGGCCTGCTCGTCCGCCTCCAGGCCGTACAGGCCGTAGTCCCACGGGAGGCGGACCACGCGGCGGTGGACGACGTCGAGGCACCGCACCACCAGGCGGTAGCGCCGCTCCGGTGGCAGGTGGGCCGCGTCGTCGCCCTCCAGTCGCAGGTCGGCCCACGTCCGCACGCCGTGCTCGGCCAGCAACGAGTCGAACCAGACCAGCGGGTCGACCGTGGTCGGCGAGAGCCGTTCGACCACGGCGCCGACCATCGGCCGACGAGCCAGCCGCCCGACGACGTCGGCGAACGCGAATCCGCGGTAGTCGAGCTCCTCGAGGTAGCCGCGCATCGCGGACGGCGGCGCCCCGGCCACCCACAGGGCACCGGCCATGGCACCCGCCGACGCGCCGGCCACCCGGTGCGGTGTCCAACCGGCAGCCTCGAACGCCGACAGGGCACCCACGTGCGCGATGCCACGGATGCCACCGCCGCCGAGCACCAGGTCGACCGGACCGCTCATGGGCTGCCTCCTGCGACCCGAGGCTACGACGCGGTCGGGGCAAGCCCGCGTCACCGCGCCGTCACGGGCGTCGTCGCACCGGTGGTCGCGTCAGTCGTCGTCGAGCCCCGCGAACACCGCATCGAGGTCTGCGACCTCGAACGGCTTGGCCAGCGGGACGGCACCGACGTCCGCGGCGAGCCCGGCCAGCGTCCCGCTGCGCAGGCCGCTCATCAGCACGACGTGGGACGGGAGCAGGTCGTCGGCCCGCAGCTGCTCGACCAGCGTGGGCCCCTCGACACCCGGGAGGCCGACGTCGAGGAGGAGGACGTCGAACGACCGGTCCGACAGCGCAGCCCGCGCGGCTGCCGGCGAGCCCGTGGTGACGGCCCCGTGCCCACGCCCACGCAGGTAGAGCTCGAGCAGCACGCGGACGTCCTCCTCGTCGTCCACCACGAGCACGTCCACGGTCATCCCCTCGACGGGCGCACCGTAGGGGCGGCCCCACCCGGCCGCGTCAGCCCAGGACGGGGCCCGACAGCAGGCCACGCTCCGCGAGCACGAGGAAGCAGACCACCGCGACGACGGCGCCCAGCACGATGCGCACGACGAGACGCCGCATGACGGCGTCGTCCGGGCCGCTCGTGTCAGCGGCCTCGCCCTCGTCGACACCCGGCAGCGTCCCGGTCCGGCGGTACTGCACCATCGCCGCGATGGTGCCGAGGGTCATCGCGGCACCGATGGCGCCGAGGCCACCGACCAGCAGGAACACCCACGACTCCACGTGCTCTCCTCCGAACGCACACCGAGGACGGTACGACGACATACCGACCGTCCGCCGTCCGCGACCTCCCGGAGCAACCCCCATGGCCCGCTACACGACCGAGTTCGACGTCGAGACGTCCCCCGAGACGGTGTTCGCGTTCCTCGAGGACTTCAGCAACGCCGCCGACTGGGACCCGGGCGTCGCCTCCGCCGAACGACTCGACGGCGGGCCGATCGGCCTCGGCTCGCGCTTCGGGCTGGACCTGCTCGTGGCCGGTCGCACGCAGCGTTGGGTCTACGAGGTCGAGGAGCACGAGCCCACGTCCCGCGTCACGTTCGCCACCCGGACCGACCGGGCCACGGGCATCGACCGCGTCACCGTGGTCCCGGGACCCGACGGCGGCAGTCACGTGACCTGGGACGCCACGTTCGTGTTCAACGGCCTCGCCGGCAGCATCGTGGATCCCGTGTTCAACGTCGTGTTCCAGCGCATCGGCAGCAAGGCCGTCAGCGGCCTGCGCCCTGCGCTGGCCGCGCTGGCCTTCAACGAGGCGTGACCGCCCTCAGTTCAGGCGCGGGTCGTCCGGGAAGGTCGCCATCAGCCGGGCCGCACCCGCCTGCCTCGCGAGCACGGTGTGCCAGAGCTGGTCGGGGCGTTCGCTGACCACGTCGTCAGCGAGCGCGTCGACGACCAGCCATGCCTCCTGCGCGAGCTCGTCCTCGAGCTGGCCCGGGGCCCAACCCGCGTAGCCGGCGAAGATCCGTGCCCGCTCCACCTCGCCGGCCAGGGTCATCGGGTCGTCGGTCGGGTCGACGGTCCGGATCCGCCCGGTGATGGCAATGCCGCTGCGGGCGCGCGGGTCGGCGACGGCGAGACCGACCACGGCCTGTGGCTCCACGGGGCCGCCGCCGTAGAGGTTGGCGGGCTCGGCGGCGAGCAGTGACCACCCCTGCAGGACGTCCTCGATCGGTGTCGACGTCGGACGGTTCAGCACCAGCCCGAGGGCCCCGTCGTCGTCGTGCTCGATGACGAGGACGACCGAGCGGGCGAAGTTCGGGTCGTCCAGCACGGGCAGCGCCACGAGCAGCCGACCGGTGCACCACGCTCGCGCCACGCCTGCCTCCTCGTCGCTGCCTCCGACCCTAGGTCGGACGTCGCACCGCCCGGGGCGGCCCGTGGCCGACGCGACGTCGGACAGCGGCCCGACGGCGGGCGTTGGTCAGTCGTCGGGCTGCGACAGGTGGCCGAGGAGGGCGTCGACACCCAGCAGGTAGCTGGCCGTCCCGAAGCCGGCGACCACGCCGACGCAGGCACCGGCCGTCACCGAGGTGTGCCGGAACGCCTCGCGCGCATGGACGTTGCTGAGGTGGACCTCGACCGCCGGCAGCCCGCTGGCCGCGATCGCGTCGCGCAGCGCCACGGACGTGTGGGTCCAGCCGCCTGGATTGATCACCAGTCCGTCGGCCCAGCCACGAGCCTCGTGGATCGCCTCGACGAGGTCGCCCTCGTGGTTGGACTGCACGTCGCGCACCTGCACGTCACGGTCCTCGACGTGCGCACGGACGGCGGCCACCACGTCCGCGAGGGTCGTGGCGCCGTAGACCTCGGGCTCACGGGTCCCGAGCAGGTCGAGGTTGGGCCCGTTGCACAGCAGCAGCGCGACCACGGCGCCTCCTCGTGGGTTGTGACGGCGTGCCGGAGCCTAGGCCGTCACAACGGCGAGTCCGGTGGTGGCACGGGCGGCGGGCCGTGGTCCCCCGGTCCGGAGCGCGGCTTCTGCGACAGGTTCGCGAACTTGGTGAGGTGCCCGAGGAAGGCCAGCCGCACCGTCGCCACCTGGCCGTTGCGGTGCTTGGCGATGATGAGCTCGGCGATGCCCTTGTCCGGGCTGTGCTCGTCGTAGACCTCGTCGCGGTAGATGAACCCGACGATGTCGGCGTCCTGCTCGATCGAGCCCG
>CAYMGL010000157.1:0-6404 GCA_964389945.1 uncultured Actinomycetota bacterium | reverse complement strand
AGCGCCTCAAGCACGAGACCGGCATGCCGATCCACATCACCGAGTCGCCGCTGTCGAGCGTCGCGGTCGGGTCCGGCAAGTGCCTCGAGGAGTTCGAGGCGCTGAAGAAGGTCCTGATCTCGAGCTCGCGCCACTGAGGCAGGATCGGCCCCGCCGATGAACCAGCGTCGCCGCGCCCGCGTCGTCCTGGCCGTCCTGGTGCTGGCGTCGCTCGTGCTGGTCACGGCCGACTTCCGCAGCGAGGGTGGGCCGTTGGACGGCCTCCGCGGTGTGGCCACGTCCACGATGGAGCCGGTCCAGCGTGGCCTGGCCGCCGTGGCCAGGCCCGTCGTCGACCTGTTCACCAACGCCGGCGAGCTGTGGTCGATCCGCGATGACAACGAGCAGCTCCGCGACCGCGTCGAGGCGCTCGAGCAGCGACAGTTGTCCACCGACGCGGTCCAGCGCGAGAACGAGCGCCTCCGGGCCCTGCTCGACCTGCGCGAGGCGAACGACTGGGAGACCGTGACCGCCAGCACGGTCGCGTTCACCCCGTCCAACTTCGAGTGGACGATCACGATCGACGTGGGCTCCGACGACGGCGTCCGCGAGGACATGCCGGTCGTCGAGGGTGCCGGGCTGGTCGGCAAGGTCATCCAGGTCACGCCGAGCTCGAGCCGCGTGCTGCTCGCGATCGACCCGAACTTCTCGGCGGCCACGCGCAGCGCCTCCCGCGGCGACGTGGGCGTCGTGACCGGGCAGGGGTCGGACCTGATGCGGATGATCGCCGACGACCGCAGCGCCGACCTCGCGCCCGGCGACGAGATCGTCACCAACAACTACGAGTTCGGGGTCTTCCCGCACGGCATCCCGGTGGGTGTGGTCGAGACCGAGCCCGATGCGGCCGCACAGCTCAGCGAGTCCGTGCTCGTGCGTCCGTTCGTCGACTTCAACCGGCTCTCCGAGGTGCTCGTCATCCTGTCGTTCCCGACCGAGGCGCCGCCGCCGGTGCCCGACCTGCCGGAGCGCAGCCTCGACCCGCCGCAGCTCGTGCCCGACGAGGCGCCCGCCACGGAGCCACCGGTGGAGGCACCGAGCCCCGCCCCCGAGGAGTCCCAGGGGACCGAGGCATGATCGGCCGTGCCCTCGTGCTCGCGTTGCTCGTCCTCACCGTCGCGGCCGCCCAGACGGCACTGCTGCCGTTCGTGGCCGTGGCAGGCTTCCGGCCAGACCTGCTGCTGCTGCTGACGATCGCGTTCGCGGTCCACGACGGGCCCGAGTCCGGCGTGCGCATCGGGTTCGGCGCGGGTCTCGTGACCGACCTGCTGCTGCAGACCAGCGCGCTCGGCGTCGCCGCCCTGACGTACGCGGTCGTCGGCTACCTCGTCGGCATCGCCCGGCCCTATCTCGCCACGAACTCGCTGACCGCGCCGCTGCTGCTCGCCTTCGGCGGCAGCACCCTCGGTGCGCTCGTCCTCGGGTTGCTCAGCAGCTTCCTCGGTGACGCACCCACCGACGTCCCGCTCGTCCTGACGGTCGCGGCGTTCGTCGGGGTCGTCCACACCCTCCTGATCCCTCTCGTGCTGCGGTTCACCCGTGGCATCAGCGCACGGTTCCCCGCGGAGGGGACCGCCGTGACACGCTGACCGGGCACCACCCGTACCGTCGCGGGTGAGCCGCCGGCTCATCCTCCCACCCGCACTTCGCAGGACCTCGACGTTGGCCGCATCTCTCGACGACGCGCCGCAGAACCCGCTGCGCCTGACGCTGCTCGCCAGCGTCGTGCTGCTGTTCGTGCTGGCGCTGCTGTCACGCCTGTGGTTCCTGCAGATCCTGGCAGGGGCCCGCTTCGACGAGCTGTCGCAGAGCCAGGCCGTGCGCCTGGTCACCACCGAGGCCCCGCGCGGCGAGATCCTGGCCGCGAACGGCGAGCCGCTCGTCAGCAACCGCGCCGCGCCGACGGTCGTCGTCGACCGGCAGGTGCTGCTGGACGGCAACGGTGAACCGCGCAGCGAGGGCGCCGAGCGTGTGCTGCAGGACCTCGCCCAGCTGCTCGGCATCTCGGTGCAGGACATCTTCGACCGGCTCGCCAGCGTCCGCTACTCGCCCTACAGCCCCGTCCCGGTCCTCGAGGACGTGCCGTCCGAGGTCCGCTTCTACATCCAGGAGCACCGCGAGTTCTTCCCCGGCATCGACGTGATCGACCTGCCGGTCCGGACCTACCCGCAGGCCACCGCTGCGGCGCACCTGCTGGGCTACACCAACGAGATCTCGTCCGACCAGCTGCAGGACCCCGACTTCGTCGGCTACCGCCAGGGCGAGAAGGTCGGCCGTGGCGGGCTCGAGCAGTCCTACGAGTTCGACCTGCAGGGGGTCGAGGGCACCAACCGCCTCGCCGTGAGCGCCCGTGGCACCGTGCTCGAGGTGCTCAGCACCATCCCGCCGACGCCCGGTGACAACCTCGTGACCAACATCGACCTCGACCTGCAGCGGGCCGTCGAGAAGAACCTTGAGGAGGGGATCCTCGCCAGCCGCAGCATCGTGCGACGCGACGGGCGCAACCTCGAGTCCGTCGCCGGTTCGGCCGTGGTGCTCGATCCGCGCAACGGGGCGGTCAAGGCCATGGCGTCGTGGCCGACGTTCGACCCGTCCGCGTTCTCCGACGGGCTGACGCCCGACGAGTTCTCGGCGATCTTCGACACGGCGGTCGCCGACGAGGTGCCGGCGATCAACCGGGCGATCCAGGGCGCGTACCCGCCAGGTTCGGTCTACAAGACCGTGTCCGGCGCTGCCGCGCTGGAGGCCGGCCTCATCACACCGGGCTCCACCGTGCCGTGCCCCAGCTCGTGGAACCTCGGCAACATCACGTTCAACAACTGGAACCAGCGCAGCGAGGGCTCGATGGACCTCGCGACCGCGCTGAAGCGGTCGTGCGACACCTTCTTCTACGAGCTCGCCTACCAGCAGTACGCCCGCGAGGAGAGCGCCCTCGACGACGGGCAGCAGGACGTGGTCGAGCTGTTCGCCGAGACGGCCCGTGGCTTCGGCTTCGGCCGCGAGCTCGGCATCGACCTGCCCGCCGAGCAGGACGGCGTGATCCCGTCGCGGGAGTGGAAGGCCGACTACTGGGAGCGGACGCGCGCGAACAACTGCGCCCTCGCCGACCAGGCCGCCGAGACCAACCGCGACAACCCGACGGCGTCGACCGCCTACGCCCTGCAGCTGTACACCGAGCTGTGCCAGGACGGCTACCGCTACCGCGGCGGTGACGCGGTGAACGCCTCGATCGGCCAGGGCGACGTGCTGACCACGCCCCTGCAGGTGGCGGCGTCCTACGCGGCCGTGGCCAACGGCGGCACGCTCTTCCAGCCGCGGGTCGGCGACCGGATCGTGGCCCCCGACGGCACGGTCGTGCGCGAGATCGAGCCGGTGTCGCTGGGGACGCTGCCGGTCAGCGATGCCGGCCTCGCCGAGATCCGCCAGGGCCTCGAGGACGTCGTCATGGGTGACGGCGGCACGGGCCGCAGTGCCTTCGCGACGTTCCCCCTCGACGAGATCCCGGTGGCGGGCAAGACCGGCACCGCCGAGCTCGGGAGCCAGATCCCGTACGCGTGGTTCGCCTCCTACGCCCCGGCCGACGACCCGGAGTACGTGGTGGTCGTCTCGGTCGAGCGCGGCGGCGGCGGGTCCCAGACCGCTGCACCCATCGCGGCGCGTATCCTGCAGGCGGCGTTCGGGCTCGACGTCGACCCGTTCGCTGCCGGCGACGAGATCCTTGACTGATGGACTTCCCAGCCCTCCGCAGTGACCCCTCCGCTCGCCAGGCGCGAGCGCAGGTCCAGTCACGCTGGTCGTCCGCCACGGCGCCGGCCAAGCACGTCGACCCGATCCTGATCGCCGCCAGCATCATGCTCGCGCTGCTCGGGCTCCTGGCGATCTACAGCGCCAAGTACGCGCCGCTGAGCAGCCAGGGCCTGCCGACCGACACCTACGTCACGCGGCAGGGGATGGCGCTCGTCATCGGCCTCGTCGCGATGGGCGTCGCCGCGGCCTGGGACTACCGCTCGCTGCGGACCTGGTCGTCGCTGCTGTACGTGCTGTCGGTCGTCCTGCTGGTGGCCGTCCTGCTGGTCGGGGACGAGATCAAGGGGGCCCAGTCGTGGATCAGCCTCGGCGGCTTCCAGTTCCAGCCGTCCGAGTTCGCCAAGATCGGCTACATCATCGGGGTCGCGGCCTGGCTGCACGACCGCGAGGTGGAGGGACTCGGTGCCGTCCTCGGTGTCCTCGGCCTGCTCGCACCGCCGCTGGTGCTCATCGTCCTGCAGCCGGACCCCGGCACCGGCTCGATCCTGCTGTTCGTCGCGTTCGTGATCATGCTCGTGGTCGGTGTCCGGGCCCGCTACCTCATCGCCCTGGCGCTCGTCGGCACGGTGGCACTGGTCGGGGTCGTCCAGCTCGAGCTGCTCGAGGAGCACCAGGTCCAGCGACTCACCTCGTTCGCGAATCCCGAGGGCGAGGCCTGCGCCCAGGGTGCGTGCTACAACACCGACCAGTCGCTCATCGCGATCGGGTCCGGCCAGTTCGCCGGCAAGGGCCTGTTCCAGGGCACCCAGACCAACCTGTCCTACGTGCCGGAGAACCACACCGACTTCATCTTCACCGTCATCGGTGAGGAGTTCGGCTTCGTCGGCGCGATCACGATCCTGGGCCTGTTCGCCATCGTGCTCTGGCGCTGCCTGCACATCGCCGCGGTGGCCCGTGACCGCTTCGGGATGATCATCGCTGCCGGGGTCGCCGGGCTGCTCGCGTTCCAGCTGTTCGTCAACGTCGGCATGACGGTCGGGATCATGCCGGTCATCGGCATCCCCCTGCCGTTCGTCTCGTACGGGGGCACGTCGCTGATCGCGACGTTCGCGATGCTCGGGTTGGTGCTCAACGTCCACATGCGGCGGTTCCGCTCCAAGTGACGAGCCGCCAGGTCGGCCGCGCGTACCTCGTCGGGGCCTTCGGGGCGATGTTCCTCACCGCGGAGGGGACGGCCCTCGGGGCCGCGGTGCCGACGGTCACACGGGTGACCGGCGTCGACGTCGCGCTCGTGGGGCAGCTCGCGGTCGCGCACGGGCTCGGGTCGCTGTTGGGGATCCTCCTGTGGGGGCGCGTCCAGGGCCGCTGGCCGGCCCGCCGCGCGATGGCCGTCGGTGCCGCGTGCATGCTGGCCGGTGCCGCCGCCGTCGTGGCGAACCCGGCTGCGGGGACCACGACGCTGCAGAGCGGGGGCGCCACGATGCTCGCCCTGCTCGCTGCCTCGCTCGTGGTGGTCGGCACCGGCTTCGGCATCCTGGTCACGGCGGTCAACACGGTCGCTGCCCAGGCCGGCATGTCGCCAGCGATGCTGAACGCCATGCACGGCACGTTCGGTGTCGGCGCGATCGGGTTCCCCGTCCTCGCCGGCCGCACCGACCTCGGGACGGTCTTCCTGGTCGTGTTCGTGCTGGCCGCAGCAGCCACGCCGCTGCTGCTGCGGACACCGCCGGTGCGACGGGCGCCGCCGAGCAGCACCGCGGGCCGCGCCGCCCTGCCCTTCGTGCTGTTCATCGGCGTCGCCGTCAGCCTGGAGATCGGGATCTCGGTGTGGGCTCCCACGCACCTGGTGGCCGCGGGGCGCGAGGTCGAGGCGGCGGCGACGGTCGTGGGGCTCTACTTCGGCGCCTTCACCGCCACGCGCTTCCTGGTCGCACCGCTGGCGGCGCGCTGGGACCTCGGCCGCCTCGTGCGGTGGTCGGTGGTGCTGGCCGGGACGGCATCGCTGTCGGCGGCGGTCGTCCCCGAGGTCGGCTGGATCATCGCCGGGATCGGCATCGGGCCGCTCTTCCCCACGACGCTGGCGTGGATGGCCCGCGCCACGGGCGACGACCACGCGGCCACCCGGCTGTACCTGGGCGCCATGATCGGGGGGCTGGTGGGACCGGGGGCGCTCGGCGTCGTCGTCGGTGTCGTCGGGGCGTCCGCGATCCCGGCCGCGCTGGCCGCCGTGGCAGCGGCGGGATGGCTGCTGGCCCGTGCACTGCCGGACGTCCGTGCGACCGCTGACGTCACCCCCTGAGACCGGACCGGCGGGCACTCCGTCGGACCGTCGTCGGTACGCTCGCCGGCACCGGTGGATCGCGCCCGGGAGACCCTCCCGCGCAGGTGCCGCGACACCGGCACACCGCGGAACCGCCCACCTCGCGGCCGTCCCGCCCCAAGGCTTTCCACATGCAGTCCATCACCCCGACCCCGCCCACCCCGACCCCGACCGGCCCCCTCGTCCCCCGTGACGAGGAGCGCCGTGTCCACCGGTTGGTGCCGGGCATCGCGCCGCCGTCCGTCTGGTCGGCGCTCGAGCCGTGGCTGACCGAGGTCAGCAAGCCGGCGCAGTACGTCGG
>CAYMGL010000156.1:0-6435 GCA_964389945.1 uncultured Actinomycetota bacterium | reverse complement strand
GACGACTGCTGCGACGCCGCCCCGGCCGCCACGGACGACTGCTGCGACAGCACGCCGACGGACGACTGCTGCGACGTGGCCGCCGCCGAGGGAGGTCGTGGCGTGGTCGGCACGCTGCGGACGCTCGACTGGTCGCGTGTGCGGCGGGACTTCGTCGACGAGTCGTGGAACATCGGCCGGTGGCTGCTGCTCGCGTTCGCCCTCGAGGCACTGATCCTGCGCTTCGTCCCGCAGGAGGCGCTCGTCACCGTGCTGGGCTCGGACGCGCCGTGGGCCGTGCCGCTGGCCGCGCTGCTGGGCGTGCCGCTCTACCTCGACAACCTCTCGGCACTGCCGATCATCGCCGGTCTGCTCGACCAGGGCATGGCGCCGGGGGCGGCGATCGCCTTCCTGCTCGCCGGGCCCGTCACGACCATCCCAGCAATGACCGCGGTCCGCGCGATCATGCCCGGGCCCGTCTTCCGCTACTACCTCGTCGTGAGCATCGGCGGCTCGATGCTGCTGGGCGCCGCGGCCGGCATGGTCCTGTGACGTCGCCGGTCAGTCGGTCAGCTTGAGCGTCACGCTGTCGCCGGGTTCGAGGACGTGCCGCTCGTCGGTACGGCGGTGGTGGACGGGGATCGGGACGTCGCCGTACTCGTGGGTGTACGTCACGTCGAAGCGGCGGATGTCGACCCGCAGGCGGCTGCCGTGCCGGGCGACGGCGAACCGCAGCCGGCTCCAGCCCGACGGCAACCGGGGGTCGAAGGCGAACTCGCTGCCGTCGTCGTACATCCCACCGAAGCCGTAGACGAGGCTGAGCCACACACCGCCGGCCGCTGCGACGTGGACGCCGTCGGCGGCGTTGCCCGCGACGTCGGCGAGGTCCATGAACAGGCCGTAGCGGAAGTACTCGATCGCGCGGGCGTCGTCCCGCAGCTGGGCGGCCACGATCGACTGGATGGACGTCGACAGCGACGAGTCGCCCGTCGTCAGCGGGTCGTAGTAGTCCATGTTGCGACGCCGGGTCTCGTCGTCGAACTCCTCGGGCAGCAGGACCATCGCGAGCACGATGTCGGCCTGCTTGATCACCTGGAACCGGTAGATCACGAGCGGGTGGTAGTGCAGCAGCAGGGGGTAGTTGTCGCGCGGGGTGCCCTCGAAGTCCCAGACCTCCTTGTCGAGGAAGGCGCTGTCCTGCGGCGTGATGCCCAGCTCGTGGTCGTACGGCACGTGCATCGCCTCGGCCGCCTCCTCCCACTCGCCGATCTCGCTCGGCACCAGCCGCGTGCGGTGCACGAGGCGCTGGTGGGCGACCGGGTCGCGCTGCTCGAGCCCGCGGACGGTCTGCGCCGCGGTCCGCATGTTCATCCGAGCCATGAGGTTGGTGAAGGCGTTGTCGTTGACCAGCGTCGTGTACTCGTCGGGGCCCGTGACGCCATGGATGTGGAAGCCGTCCTTGCCGTGGAAGCCGAGGTCCTGCCACAGCCGGGCGGTCTCGACCAGGATCTCGGCGCCGTAGGAGTCCATGAACTCCTGGTCGCCGGTGGCGCGGACGTAGCGTCGGACCGCGTAGCTGATGTCGGCGTTGATGTGGTACTGCGCCGTGCCCGCCTCGTAGTAGGCGCTGGCCTCCTCGCCGTTGATCGTCCGCCACGGGAACAGCGCCCCGCGCTGGCTGAGCACCTCGGCGCGCTCCCGCGCGTTGTCGAGCATCGTGTGGCGGAACCGCAGGAGGTTCCGCGCCGCGCCGGACAGCGTGTAGGTGAGGAAGGGCAGGACGTAGATCTCGGTGTCCCAGAAGTAGTGGCCCTCGTAGCCGCTGCCGGTCAGCCCCTTGGCGGGGATCCCGGCGCCCTCGGCCCGGGCCGTCGCCTGCAGCAGCTGGAACAGCGACCACCGGACGGCCTGCTGCACGACGGCGTTGCCGTCGACCTCGACGTCGGCGCGCTCCCACGCCCGGTCGTACCAGTCACGCTGCTCCTGCAGGAGGGCGTCGAAGCCCCGTTCCTTGACCTCGTCCAGCGCACGCCCGCAGCGGTCCGAGAGCTGCTTGGAGCTGGGGGTGTTGTTGACCGACGCGACCGCCGACGAGCTGAAGTAGGCGGCGAACTTGTCGATCCGCAGCTTCGTGCCCGCCGTCGCGTCCAGCTGCACGACGAGCTTCCCGCGGCGGTCGTCGGCCTCGCTGTGGGTGCGGTACGCCACCTCCTCGCCGTCCGCGCCGGTCGTGGTGACGTCGTGGTCGATCGCGCACGCCAGGGTCATCCGCGACCTGGCGACGTGGTAGCGCAGGCTCGAGCGGTTGCCCTCGGTCTCGTGGCCGTCGTGGACCAGCACGTCACCGAGACCGCGGCCCTGCCGGGGGTCGAACACCTCGTCCTCGGTGAGGGCGCCGGTGACCTCGTGGCGCAGCTGGCTGGAGACGGTGATCGCCGCGTCGCCGCGCAGCAGCTCGACCTCGTAGCGGATCCCGATCACGTGCCGGTGCACCATCGAGACCAGCCGCTGCGAGGTCACCCGGACGAGGTTCCCCGACGGCGCGCGCCACACGATGCTGCGTCGCAGCACCCCGTCGCGGAAGTCCAGCCGGCGCTCGTACTCCTGGAGGTCGGCCGTGGGCAGGTAGAGCGGCTCGTTGTCGACGTAGAGGTGGAACCGCCGGGCGTCGGGGACGGGCAGGATCGTCTGGCCCGTCCGCGCGAAGCCGTAGGCGTCCTCGGCGTGCTTGATCTGCCAGGTCTCGTGGAGGCCGTTGACGAACGTCCCCCGCTCGTGGAAGGGGCGCCCCTCGTCGACGTTGCCGCGGATGCCGACGTGGCCGTTGCCCAGCGAGAAGATCGTCTCGGTCCGGGCCAGGTAGTCGGTGTCGAACTCGGTCTCGACCAGCGCCCACTCGTCCACCGGGTAGACGGTCGTCGGCAGGCCGACGATCTCGCGCTGCAGCATCGGGGGGTCCTTGGGTCCGGTCCGGGCAGTGGCTGGGCGACGTCAGTCGCCCGGGACGAGCTCGCCGAGGTCGGTGACCACGACGTCGGCACCCTCCTTCTCCAGGTGTGCGCCGTCGTCGCCGCGATCGACCCCGATGACCAGGCCGAACTGCCCGAGGCGGCCCGCCTGCACGCCGACGATGGCGTCCTCGACGACGACCGAGCGGGCCGGGGTCGTGTCGAGCCGGTTCGCACACTCCACGAACGTGTCGGGTGCGGGCTTGCCCGGCAGGCCGAGCTCGGCCGCGACCAGCCCGTCGACGCGGTCCTCGAAGAGGTGGTCGATCTCGGCGGCCTCGAGCACCTGGCCGGCGTTCTTCGACGAGCTGACCACGGCCGTGCGGAGCCCCTGCTCGCGCACCCACTCGACGAACCGGATCGAGCCCTCGAACGGGGTCACGCCGGACTCCTCGATCATCGACAGGACCAGGTCGTTCTTCGCGCGTGCGAGACCGTGGATCGTGTCCTGGTCGGGGCCGTCGTCGGGACTGCCGTCCGGCAGCACGATCCGACGCGACTCGAGGAAGCTCGCCACCCCCTCCAGCCGGGGCTTGCCGTCGACGTACTGGAGGTAGTCGGACTCGATGCGGAACGGCTCGAACGGGTGGTCGTGGGCGATGCACCAGCGCTCGAGGAAGGCGTCGAACATCTCCTTCCAGGCATCCGCGTGCAGCGACGCGGTGTCGGTCAGGACGCCGTCGAGGTCGAACAGGACGGCATCGAGGCCGTCGAGGTCTATCGTGGTCACGGCAGGCCCTCCCAGTCGCACCTGTCGGGCACGATAGGTCGCAACGGGACCGCGCGCGTCGCCCACGAGGCGGCCGGTGAGCGCACGTCGCGTGCGTAACAGGCACGAAACGGTCGGGACACGGCAGGGACACGGCGCCGTGCGAGCATCCTGCGCGTCGAGGGGCGAGCCGCCCCCAGGGGCGTGGAGCCATAGACACCAACCGACACACTGGAGTCGTCGTGAAGCTTGTCACCGCCATCATCAAGCCGCACAAGGTCGAGGAGGTGAAGGACGCGCTCACCGAGGTGGGCGTCCAGGGCATCACCCTCTCCGAGGTCCGAGGGTTCGGTCGCCAGCGCGGCCACACCGAGGTCTACCGCGGTGCGGAGTACCAGGTCGACTTCGTGCCGAAGGCGAAGCTCGAGATCCTGATCGGTGAGGCCGAGGTCGACGGCGTCGTCGACGCGTTGATCAAGACGGCGCGGACGGGCCAGGTCGGTGACGGCAAGGTCTTCGTCACGAGCGTCGACCGCGTCGTGCGCATCCGCACGGGTGACGAGGACGCCGAGGCGATCTGACACGTGACTGCCGACGAGTCGGCCACATCCGCTGCCGCCGCCGGTCCGGGTCCTGACCCCACGGTCGACCCGACGGCGGTGGTCGCTCGCCTGCGCGAGATCCGCGAGCAGCTGCACGAGGACGGCCCACCCCCGGGCCGTGCCTGGTGCGACGCGTGGACCGCCGCCGTGGACGAGGCCGTGGCGGACCTGTGGCGCAGCGCACCGACGAACGGGTCGGTCACGGCCGTGGCCGTTGGTGGCTACGGGCGCGAGGAGCTGTGTCCGGGGTCGGACATCGACCTCCTCGTCCTCCACGACGGGCTGGAGGCCGAGGTGCTCGACGAGGTCGCCCGTGCGGTCTTCCACCCGTTGTGGGACGCCGGGCTGAAGCTCGGTCACGCGGTGCGGTCGTCACGGCAGTTCGTGAAGGACGCCCTCGACGAGCTCGACACGGCGACGGCCGTCATCGACGGCCGCGTCGTCGCGGGCGAGGCCGAGCGCTTCGCCGTGGGACGCGCCGCCCTGCTCGACAAGCTGACCGGACGCCGTTCGTACGTGCAGCTGCTCACCGAGGCCGACCACGACCGCCGCGCCAGGGCCGGTGACGCGGCGGAGCAGCTCGAGCCCGACGTCAAGAACGGCGCCGGTGGGCTGCGGGACGTGCAGTCGCTGCGCTGGGCCGCCGCGGCGCTGACGGGCGAACCGACCCTCGAGGCGCTGGCCGCCGAGGGCCACATCGGCGTGAACGACGCCGAGCGGCTGCGCGCTGCCGAGGACGAGCTGCTCGCGCTGCGGGTGGCGCTCCACCTCACCAGCGGGACCCCTGCCGACGTGCTGCGCTTCGAGCACCAGCAGGAGGTCGCCGAGCGCATCGGCGAGGTCGACGGCGCGGCCGAGCACGACTCCGCCGCACACCGCGGACTGACCCGGCACTTCCTCGCTGCGCGGACGGTGGAACACGTCCACGACCGGGCGTGGCGCCGGATCGAGGGCGCGCTCGCCAGGCCCTGGCGGCGGTGGCGCCCGGCGGGCGAGGAGGTCGTCCAGGGGCTCACGGTCGTGGACGGCAGCGTGCGTCTGCCCGACGACGTCTCGCCGCTGGACGAGGGCGTGCCGGCGGCGGTCATCCGTGCCCTGCTCGCCGGTGACCACGTGCTGGACCGCCACACCGCCACGCGGCTGCGCGCCGCTGCGCCGGACCTGCCCGTGGCCGACGTGTGGGACGAGGACCTGCGGGCCGCGTTCCGGGAGCTGCTGTGGTCGGGGGACGACATCGTGCGGATCACCGCCGAGCTCGACGACGTCGACTGGCTCGTGGCCCTGCTCCCGGAGTGGGCGCCGCTGCGCGGTCGGCCCCAGCGCAACCCCTTCCACCTCTACTCGCTGGACCGGCATGCCGTCCACGCGGTCGCCGAGCTGGGGGAGGTCGTGCGCAGCGAGGCCTGGGCGAAGGACGCGCTGGCGGACGTCCGCGAGGGCGGCGACCTGGACGAGCAGGCCGCGCTGGACGTCGTGGCGCTGGCGTGCCTGGTCCACGACGCCGGCAAGGCCTTCGGTGAGCCCCACAGCGAGACGGGCGTGCCGGTCGCGGAGGCGATCGGACGCCGGTTCGGCCTGTCGGACGCGGCCATCGACCGGCTCACGTGGATGGTCCGCAACCACCTGCTGCTCCCCGACGTCGGCACGCGCCGTGACGTGTCGGACCCCGCCGAGGCGCGTGCCGTCGCCGAACAGGTCGGCGACGGGTCCCGCCTCGCCTCCCTGTGGCTGCTGACGGCAGCCGACAGCGCCGCCACCGGGCCGTCGGCCTGGACCTCGTGGCGACGCCAGCTCGTCCGCATCCTCGTGACGAAGGTCAGTGCCGTGCTCGATGAACGTGATCCCGCCGCCCTCCACGACGGTGCCGTCGCGACCGCCGACTCGGCGACCGAGATGGCCGAGCAGATGGGTGCGACGCCCGAGCAGGTGCAGGCCCACCTCGTCCAGCTGCCCGAGCGCTACGCGGCCGCAGTCTCGCCGCGGGCCGTCGTCCGCCACGCGATGCTCGCCGACCCGCCGCCCGAGGCCAACGAGATCCGGACGCGGGTCAGTCCCGGGGAGCCGCTCGACGACGGCCAGACGTTCGACGAGCTCGACGTCGTCGCCCGCGACACGCCGGGCCTGTTCGCCAAGGTCG
>CAYMGL010000155.1:0-6520 GCA_964389945.1 uncultured Actinomycetota bacterium | reverse complement strand
CTGGACGATGAAGGCCAGCGACACGGCGTGCTGGCGGGGGTCGTGGTAGCCGGTCCGCGAGGGGTCGGGGAAGTACTCGGCGACGGTGAACGGCGCGGCGCCGGGCGGCAGGTGGGGGTCGGCCTCGGGGCCGAGGTCCTTGGTGAGGTGTCGCCACAACGCGTCGCGGATCGTCTCGCCGTAGAGCACGCGCCCGGAGACGATCGCGCGGCTGATCGTGCCGTCGGGCATGGCGCGCAGGAGCAGGCCGACGCGTTCGACCTTGCCGAGGTGGTCGAGCCGAACGGGGACGGCGTCGACGTAGACGATGGGGACGCGGTCGCGGACCTCGGCGAGGTCCTCGGCCGGCAGCCAGCCGGTCTGGGTGTCCAGCACGTCGTCGCGCATGCGCTTGTCGTCCCTCGTCGCGGGTCCCCGTGCGGCAGCACGGCCGTGCCCGCAGTGTTGCACAACGGCACGGGCGAACCGGGAAGGGGGCGTCCTCCGTCGGGTTGCGGGCAGGTCGCGGGCCCTCGACACTCGCCCACGACATGGGGGCGTGATGGACGAGCGACTCGGTGCGGTCGCGGCCGACCTCGGGGCGGTCGTGCGGGCACCCGACCGGGGTGACGCCGACGACCTCGTCGCGCTCATCGGTGGTGTGTTCGCCGAGTACCCAGGCTGCGTGCTGGACCCGGACGGGCTCGACGCCGACCTCTTCGCGTGGCACGAGCACCTGGCTGCCGCGGGTGGTCGTGGGTGGGTCGTCGAGCGCGACGGTCGCGTGGTGGCCTGCGTCGGCGTCGCCCCGTGCGAGCCACCACCCGCCGTGGCACCGGGGACGTCGTGCGTCGAGCTGAAGCGGCTCTACGTGGACGCGACCGCCCGGCGGCGCGGCCTCGGTCGCGCGCTCGTGGCCAGGGTGGAGGCGTGGGCGCGGGAGCACGGGGCGGCTGCGGTGGTCCTGTGGTCCGACACCCGGTTCACCGATGCACACCGGCTGTACACGGCCGCCGGGTACGAGGACACCGGGCGGCGCCGCGAGCTGCACGACCCGAGTGCCACGACGGAGGCGGAGTTCGTCCGGCGGCTGTGAGTCAGGTGGCCGCCGAGCGCAGACCGTTGCGGACGAGGGCCCGTCCGGCGTCCACGAGTCGCGCGGGCGCGTCCGGGTCGCGTCGGTAGCCGCGGAACAGCTCGGCGTCGCCGGCCCCGGGCCGCAGGGCGACCGTGCGGATCCCCGCCGACTGCAGCGCCTGCAGCTCCTCGCGGGCCGCGCGGCGCGCCAACGCCCGGGCTGCGCCGCCCCCGGGCCGGCACATCGGGGCGACGACCACGGCGAGGTCGACGCCCGCGTCCAGGAGCAGGTCCGCGTTCGTCGACGAGCGCACCGCACCGTCGACGTACCGGTCGTCACCGATGGGGGTCGGGGCGAACAGCAGCGGTACCGACTGCGACGCCCGGACCGCCGTCGCGACGTCGACGTCGTCACGGTCGCGGCCGAACACCACCCGGGCGCCGTCGGACAGCCGCACGGCCACGACCCGGAGGCGGTCGGGCCAGGTGGCGTGGTGGTCCAGCCCGGGGAAGCGGGTCAACGAGTCGCTCGGGAAGACCCCCGGTGGGCTGAGGCCCGCCCAGGCCACCCCGATCCCTGCCCCGCCCGGGAGCGCGTGGCGGAGCAGCGCCGGCTCGCTCGGCAACCAGGACCGGTCACGGTTGTGCGCGCGCACCTCGGCGAGGTAGGCGCGCCGTTCCTCGGGCGGGGGTGGCCGCAGCACCGATCGCAGTGCCTCGTCGGCGGACGTCCCGCCGAGCACGCTGGCCGCCACGGCTGCGCCCGCCGAGGTCCCGACGACGACCGCCGCCTCGGACAGGCCGAGACCGGCCGCGGTGAGGGCGTCGGCGGCGCCGAAGTGCAGGGCCCAGGCGGTCACGCCACCGGCACCGAGCACGATCGCGTGCCGCGTCACGCGGGGACCTCCGGTCGGGCCCGCACCGTACGTTGACGTCGAGACCGGTCGGAGGTGGTGCGCGTGGACGCCGTCGTCGAGGTGGGCAGCGTCGCCGACCTCACCGACCTCGTCGCGGCCGGCGGCGTCGTGGTCCTCACGGGCGCGGGGATGTCGACGGCGTCCGGCATCCCCGACTACCGGGGTGTGACGGGTCGGACGCGGACCGCGCCGCCGATGCAGTGGGACGAGTTCGTCGCGTCACCCGCGGCCCGCCAGCGCTACTGGGCACGGGGCCAGGTCGGGTTCCGTCGCTACGCGGGCATCGTGCCCAACGCCGCGCACCGGGCCGTCGCCGAACTCGAGACCGCCGGACTCGTGGAGGCCGTCGTCACCCAGAACGTCGACGGGCTGCACCGTGCGGCCGGCTCCCGCCGGGTCGTCGAGCTGCACGGCTCGCTGGCCGAGGTGCGGTGCATGACGTGCGACGAGCGCGAGCCCCGGGCCGAGCTGCAGGCCCGTCTCGACCGCGCGAACCCATGGCTGCGCGACGTCGACGCGCCCCAGCAGGCCGACGGTGACGCGGTGCTCGACGAGCGGCACGTCGCGGGGTTCGACGTCCTGGGCTGTCTGGCGTGCGGCGGGACGCTGCGGCCCGACGTGGTGTTCTTCGGTGAGTTCGTCCCGCGCGAACGCATGGTGCGGGCCCGCGAACTCGTCCAGAGCGCCCACACGCTGCTCGTCGCCGGGTCGAGCCTCGCCGTCGGCTCCGGTCGACTGCTCCTGCGTCACGCCCGCCGTCACGGCGCGGCCGTCGCGATCGTCAACCTCGGGCCGACGCGCGGTGACGCGGTGGCCGACGTCCGACTGGAGGGGGACGTCACGGAGGTCCTCCCTGCGGTCGTCGACGCCACTAGCGTCCGCGGCGCGTCCAGCGGGGAGTGATCGTGACGGGCGAGGACGAGGAGCTCGCTCGCCTGCGGACACGGGTCGCGAACCTCGAGCGCATGGCCGAGCGTCTCGCGCACGAGCTCGCCACGCCGCTGACGACCGCGCACGGCTTCGCGAGGGTCCTGCTCGATGGTGCGGGGCTGTCACCGGAGGCGCGTGACGGCCTCGAGCGCATCGAGCGGGCCAGCCGGGCCGCGCTGCAGCTGCTGGAGCACCGTGTCGACGAGGCCGTCGACGAGGGACTGCGCAGCATGCGGCTGCGCGCGCTGGTCCGGGACGCGGTGACCGCGGTCCTCGGCGAGGCTGCGACCGCGGGCCGCGCGCTGCCCGCCGACGCACACGTCTTCGGCGACCCGGTCCGGATGCGGCGTGCGCTGGTGCTCGTGCTCCAGGCGATGCTGCCGCCCGGTGCCGCGTCCGCCCCCGACGACGTGGAGGTCGTGCTCGAGCAGGAGCGGCCCGCCGCGTACCTGCTGCGGTGCGAGGTGCGGCGGCTGGACGACGGCTCCCAGGACGACCTGGAGGAGCGGCTCACCGAGGCGAGGCGGTTGCTGCGGCAGGTCGGGGGACGGTTGTGGGCGGAGGACCTCGACCTGGAGGCGGGCCGCCGCACCGTCCTCGTCGAGCTCCAACGTCCGGTCGATGACGGGCCAGCGACCTGACCGCCCCGCGTGTCTGAGGTGTCCGTCCCGTCGGCTTCGTCCGGCCGACTGGATAGCATGTCTGGTCGACGCGGCCGTTCGGCCGATCCTGTGCCGTCAGCGGCTACCGCGTCCTCCCTCTGGTCACCGTGGTCCGACAGGAGCCGCCCATGCACTCCGCCCCCGCACGTCTCGCCGTGCTCGTCGCCTGCCTGGTGCTGGTGCTGCCGACGGCGGCCGGCGCCGCCGAGCTCGACGAGTACGCGGCCGAGGCGACCACCTCGTCCGTGCAGCTGTCGGTCTTCCCGACCCAGACCGGGGGCCGCCTGCTCGACCTCGTCGGGACCGACGCATCGGCGTCGTCCGACCCGAGTGCCGTGGCGGCGATCGACGCGATCACCGTGCTCGGTGAGTCCGTGGTCGGGGCGCGCTCCGTGTCCTCGGACGGCGACGCCTCGCGTGACCCCGCCGAGGGCGACGGCTGCACCGTGCCGGTCGCCGTGACCGGCCTGACCCTCGACGCCGTGTGCAGCGTCGTGGCCGCTGACGCTGGCCCGCTGACCGAGACCCAGGCAGCCGCCACGACCCAGCTGCTCGACGCGGTGGTGAGCGGTGCCTTCCTGACCGGGGCGCTCACGACGCCGCTCGGCGATGCCGTGACGACGGCGAGCGACGTCCTGGTCGCCGGCGCCGTCGACGAGTTCCTCGGGGAGTGCAACGCCGCCCTCGCCGAGGTCGACGCCTCGCCGATCACCGAGACGGCCGACGAGCTGCTCGCGTTGACACCCGAGGAGGTCCAGCCGATCACCGATGCGGCGTCGGACGCCGCCGGGGCGGCCGACTCCGAGGGCTACTGCACTGCGGTCTACAACCTGACGGTCAACGACGTCGCGCCCGACGTCCTCGACGTCGACCCGCTGCTCGACCTGCTCGCGGCCGCGGACCTGCTCAGGATCGAGCTGGACGGCGCGAGCGCCGTCACGTCCGGCGCCGCGGATGGCCTCGACGCGGAGGCGCAGCAGGTCACGGCGACGATCACCGCCGCCGACGGCCTGGACGCCGTGCTCGACGGCCTGGACGAGGCGATCAGCGCGCAGGTCGCGGCGATCCAGGAGGAGGTCGAGGACATCGCTGGCGGCAGCCCGGACACCCCACTCCCGCTGTCCGAGGAGTTCGACCTCTCGCCGGTGTTCGACGCGATCCCGCTGTTCGAGCTCGGTGGTCCGCTGCTGAGCGGGACGATCAGCGGTGGCGTCGCGAGCACGGCGATCGCCACGGACGGTGCCACGAGCGCCAGCGGCACGGCGCCGGGGGCGACGCTCGCCATCGCGCCGGGGCTGCTCGAGCTCTTCGGCCAGGACCCCGAGATGGGCGAGGTCACGTTCAGCGGCGGCCAGTCGCAGACGATCGCCGAGGACACGCCGCTGGCGTCGACCATCGAGGTCGGCACGCTGACCACCGCCGAGGACGTCGCCTTCGGTGACACCGACCTGGTCGGTGCGACGGCGGACACGTCCACGACGACCGTGAACCTGCTGACCGGCATCGAGGGTGGCATCACCCTCGTCCTCGGTGCGGCCTCGGCCGGTGCGTACTCGTCGACGCTGACGCCGGCCGCGCCGGCCCCGTCGCCGGAGCTGCCGCAGACCGGTGGCGGTGCGGCGGTGACGGCCGTGCTGGCGCTCGGCGCTGCCGTGGCACTGCGACGCCGACGCGACTGAGTCCTACTCGACCAGCTGTGCTGCCGTCCGGCCGGTGATCACCGGCCGGACGTGCTGTGTCACGACGGCCTGGTGCGCGGGGTGGTCCTGGTAGGCACGCCAGGCGTCGGCGTCGGCGACGACCACCAGCAGCGCCAGCCCGGCGTTGCCGTCGGCGAGGCCGGCATCGCGGCCGGCGTGCAGCTCGACGACCTCGTCGATCTCGTCGGCCAGGCCCCGCAGCGCGGCGACGGCCGCGTCGACCGCTGCAGCGTCGGCGTCCTCGGCGAGGTCGAACAGGACCAGGTGGCGCAGCACGGGTGGCTCCTCGGCTCGTAGGGTTCGCGTCCCGACCGGGAGCGAACCATGACCGAGCGCATCTACTCCACCGACGCCTACGCACGGGAGACCGACGCGACCGTGGTGGAGGTCGACGACGAGCGCGGCGCGGTGCTCCTCGACCGCACGGTGTTCTACCCCGGCGGCGGCGGCCAGCCCGCGGACCGCGGCGCGCTGTGGGTGGGCGAGGACCGGCTCGCGGTGGCCAAGGTCGCTGAGGACGGCCGCGGGGTGTGGCACGTCCTGGCCGGTGGCGACGGCACGGGGCTGCGCCTGCCCGCGGTCGGGACACGGCTGCGCGGCGAGCTCGACTGGGACCGCCGCCTGCGACTCATGCGGACCCACACGGCGATGCACGCGCTCTGCGGGGTCGTCTGGGACCGCTTCGAGAGCCCCGTGACCGGCGGCAACATGGAGCCGGGGGAGGGGCGCCTCGACTTCGAGATCGCCGACTGGGACCGCGAGCGCGACCTCCAGCCGATCGAGGACGAGCTCAACGCGCAGCTCGCCGCGCAGCGGCCGGTCGAGATCTCGTTCCTCCCACGCGAGGAGGCGGACGCCGACCCGAGCCTGATCCGGACCAAGGTGTCGCTGCTGCCCGACTCGCTGCGCACGGTGCGGGTCGTGGACATCGTCGGGCTCGACCGCCAGGCCGACGGCGGCACCCACGTCGCGGACACCGGGCAGGTCGGACGGATCCGCGTCGTCAAGGTCGACAACAAGGGCAAGGGCTTCCGGCGGATCCGGATCGCGCTCGAGGACTGACGAGCGGTCCGGTCCGTCCTCAGTCGAGTGCTGGGGCCAACCGCGCCGCCAGCGAGGGCAGCCCGACGGCCCGCAGCACCACGGCCGACGTGTCGGCGGGTGACGGCTGCGGTGCCGGTGCCGTCGCGGTGTCGGCCGCGGTGGCCGTCGGGGCCGGTGCGTCGCCACCCTCCCAGGGCGTCATGGGCGTGCC
>CAYMGL010000154.1:0-6548 GCA_964389945.1 uncultured Actinomycetota bacterium | reverse complement strand
CATGTCGCGGACCTCGCGCACGAACGCCCCCATCGCGGCGCCGAGCTCGTACGGTCGCCCCGGCCCGTCCCCGTGCCAGAAGGGCATCTTGCCGGGCTGTCCCGGGGCCGGCGTGACCACGACGCGGTCGAAGGTGATGTCCTCGATTCGCCAGGTCGAGGCGCCGAGCAGGAAGGTCTCGCCCGGGCGGGTCTCGTGGACCATCTCCTCGTCGAGTTCGCCGACCCGCTGACCGTCGGGGGTGAAGACGCCGAACAGGCCCCGGTCGGGGATCGTGCCGGGGTTGGTCACCGCCAGCCGCTGCGCCCCCCGCCGGCCCCGCAGGGTGCCCTCGACCCGGTCCCAGACCAGTCGCGGGCGCAGCTCGGCGAACTCCTCGCTGGGGTAGCGCCCTGCGAGCAGGTCGAGGACGGCGTGCAGCACCTCGTCGGAGAGCTCGCCGTACGGCGCGGCGCGGCGCACCATCGCGGCGAGGCCCTCGACGGTCCAGTCGTCCATCGCGACGCTGGCCACGACCTGCTGGGCGAGGACGTCCAGCGGGTTGCGCGGGTAGTGCGTGGACTCGATCTCGCCGGTGTGCATGCGCTGGACGACGACCGCGGTCTCGACGAGGTCGCCGCGGAACTTCGGGAACATCTTGCCGCGGCTCGGCTGGCCGACCTGGTGACCGGCGCGGCCGATGCGCTGCAGGCCGCGCGACACCGCGCCCGGCGACGCGATCTGCAGCACGAGGTCGACGGCCCCCATGTCGATGCCGAGCTCGAGGCTGGACGTCGCGATGATCCCGCGGACGCGGCCGGCCTTGAGGTCGTCCTCGATCCGGGCGCGCTGCTCCTTGGAGATCGATCCGTGGTGGGCGCGGACGAGGTCGGGGACCGTCTCGGCCAGGATCGCCGCGATCTCCGGGGCGGTCTCGTCGGCCTGGTCGGGGTCGATGCCCTCCTCGACCAGGCGTGCACGGTGCTGCCGCGAGGCGTGCAGCTCGTTGATCTGCGTCGCGAGGCGCTCGGCGAGCCTGCGTGCGTTGACGAAGCAGATGGTGGACCGGTGGTCGAGCACGGCGTCGAGGAGCTCGGGGACCATCGACGGCCAGATGCTCGTGCGGGCCGGCGCCTGTCCGGTGATCGAGGCGGGGCCCGTGTACTCCTCGACCTGCTCCGACCCCATCGCGCCGAGGTCCTCGACCGGCACGACGACCTCGACCTCCAGCTGCTTGGTCACGCCGGCGTCGACCACCTCGACCGGGCGGGGGACCAGCCGCACGCGGCCGGTGGTGTCGTCGACGGTGCCGTCCGGGTCGGCGTGCTGGCCGCCGAGGAAACGGGCGATCTCCTCCAGCGGCCGCTGGGTCGCCGACAGCGCGATCCGTTGCGGTGGCCGGGCCGGCTCCCCGTCGTGGCCGGTGCGGGTCACCTCGCCGGTTGCGGTGCCGAACGCGTCGGTGCCGCCGCGCAGCACCTCCTCCTCGAGCCGTTCCAGGCTCAGCGCGAGGTGGGTGCCCCGCTTGGTCGCCGCGACGGCGTGGATCTCGTCGATGATCACCGTCTCGACGTCACGCAGCGTCTCGCGCCCCTGGCTGGTGAGGTAGAGGTAGAGCGACTCCGGGGTGGTGATGAGGATGTCGGGTGGGTTGCGCTTCATCCGCGCCCGCTCGTTGGCAGGCGTGTCGCCGGTCCGCACGCCGACCGTCGGTTCGACCACGTCGATCCCCAGCCGCTCGGCGGCGAGACCGATGCCCCGCAGCGGGGCCCGCAGGTTGCGGTCCACGTCGACCGCGAGCGCCTTCAGCGGTGAGAGGTAGACGACGCGCGTCCGGCGCTCGTCCGGTTCCCACGGGTCGGTCATCAGCCGGTCGATGGCGTGCAGGAACGCCGTCAGGGTCTTGCCCGAACCCGTGGGGGCCAGCAGCAGCGTGTGCTCCCCACCGGCGATCGCCGGCCAGCCGCGGGCCTGCGCGGTCGTCGGCAGCCGGAACGTGGTGCGGAACCACTCCGCGACGGGCGCGGAGAAGGCCGCGAGCACCTCGGCTGCCGTCGCCTCGTCGGCAACGGTCGGCGCGACCGCTGCGTGCGGCGCCGATGACACGCTGTCAGGAGATGCGGTGTCCGTGGGAGGCTCCATTTGCTTCGGTGCACAGCGTGCCGGACGACTGGGACAAGGGCAGGGCGGCTATCGTCCGACCGTCTGGATCGAGCTCGTACGAGGGGATCACGTGGACGCACCTGTTCGGGTGCTCATCGTCGACGACGACGTCGATTTCCGTGCCATGCTCGCGTGGCAGCTCGGCAAGGCCGAGAAGATCCAGGTGATCGGGGACGCGGCCGACGGCTACGAGGCCCTGGAACAGGTGGACCTGCTGGACCCCGAGGTCGCCGTGGTCGACCTCATGATGCCCGGCATGGACGGGTTCGAGCTGATCGACCGTCTCCTGGCCGACCACCCGCAGGTCGTGCCGGTGGCCTACTCCGCCATGGCGAACGACCACGCGCGTGACCAGCTGCGCTCCATCGGGGTCGAGATGCTGACCAAGTCGGGCAACGCCAAGCTCCTGGTCGAGGCGATCCGTCGTCTGGCACCGCCGTCACGTGGTGCGCCGGCCCCCACCTGACCCGTAGAGTCGTGACGGGCAGCCGCTGACCATGCCGCCGACCCTGGAGCACCCGTGACGGAGGCTGACGACGACGCCGCCGCGCCGGGTGGCGTGGACGACGTCGAGGCGACGGTCGAGGCGCTGGTCGAGCTCGGCGTCGGTGAGGTCGAGGCCCGCGCGGCCGTCGACGAGGGGCGTGTGCCGCTCGTCCTCGCGACCCAGGCCCTGGACGAGCCGGGCCGCTACTCGCTGCGCGACCTCAGCGAGGCCAGCGGTCTGCGCGAGGAGGTCCTCGACGAGCTCCTCGAGACCGTCGGCAGCGACGGCTTCACCCAGTCCGACCTGGACGCGTCCCACCTCTTCGCCCAGTTGCTCGAGGTCCTGCCGCTCGACGCCCTGCTGCGGATCGCCCGGTCGCGCTCGATCGCGCTGTCGGCCGTGGCACGGGCCGACATGTCCCTCGTGCGCGACAACATCGTCCTGCCGCTGCGCGACGCTGGTGCGGACGACCTCGCGATCGCCATCGCGCTGGCCGAGCACGCAGGTCGGTTCGACCGCATCAGCCGCCGGCTGCTGGCGCACGAGTACCGCCGGCACATCCGCCAGCAGCTGCGGTCCGAGCTGGCGGTCCTGGCCACGCAGTCGGACACGCCGGAGATCGATGCCGTCGTCGGCTTCGTCGACCTCGTGGGCTACACCGCGTTGGCCGCGCGCGTCGACCCGACGGGCCTGGACGAGCTGCTCGACTCGTTCGAGGCGCGCGTGGTCGAGGCCGCTGCCGACGACGAGGACGTGACGGTGGTCAAGTTCCTGGGCGACGCCGGGATGTTCGTGTCGTCGGACCTCCACGCGCTCGTCGACGTCCTGCTGCGGCTGACGACCGAGCCGGACGACCCGGACGAGATGCCGGTCCGGGGTGGCATCGCCGCCGGCGAGGTGCTCCTGCGCGAGGGCGACTACTACGGCACACCCGTCAACGTCGCGGCACGGCTGACCGACATCGCGCGGCCGTGGTCGCTGCTCGCCGACGACGACCTCCGCGAGCGCCTCGCGGAGCACTACGAGGTGAAGCGGATCCGGCCCACCCGCGTCCGTGGTCTCGGCAACCGCCGGCCGCTGGTGGTCCGGCCGCAGTTCGACGTGGGGTCGCCCGAGGACTGATCGCGGGCGCCCCCGTCAGCAGGCGGTCGGGTCCCACAGGCCGGCCCCGGCGTCGCGGGCCGCGGCCTGGGCGGCGCGCACCTCGTCGTCGTACGCGACGTTGGGCGGGATCGTCAGGACCTGGACGAGCCCCGCGTCGAGCAGGGCGCCGTTGACCCAGACGTCGTCGACCCAGACGTGGGCCAGCAGCCGCCCGAACCGGTCGCGCCGTTCGACGTCGGTCGCCAGCGCCACCGTGGTCCCCGGCGGGGTGAGGTCCGCGAGCGCCGCGGTGGCCGCGTCGGCGAGGCACTCGGCCGGGTCACCGTCGCGCGCGGCCTCCGGCGCGTCGATGCGCAGCAACCGGACGCGTTCGCGCTCGCCGGCCACCTCGGCGATCAGGGTGTCGCCGTCGACGACCCGTTCGACCACCCCGGGGGTCGCGTCGTCGGGTGTCGGCACCGTGGCGGCGGCGACACCCCCGCCGTCGGACGTGGGCTGCAGCGGTGTGCACGCCACGACGAGCAGCAGGACGAGCGGCAGGAGCCGTCTCACGCGCGGTCCTGGCCGCCCAGCTGCTCGGCGGTGACGACCTCGGTCGAGGTGACCCGGTCCAGCACCAGCTGCGCGCGCTGCTCCAGGGTCCCGAGCTGGAGGAGCGCGGGCGACGCGAGTGCCTCCTCGGTCGCGGCCGCGACGGCGGCGTTGAAGTCGAAGGGGTCGTCGCTGTCGAACACCTCGTCGAACCGCTCGTTGTACGTCGTGAGGTCCCCGTCCTCGAGCAGACCGACGGCCTCGTCGATCCAGTCCAGCAGGTCCCGGGCGTACGCCTCGTGGGCGTCCGCCCAGGCCGCGAGCCCGGCGACGTCGTCGGCCGCACTGGCCGCGGCCGACAGCCGCAGGAGCGCCGGACGCTCGGCGCGCCACAGCGCGACGAGTTCCTGCGGGTCGGACGTCGCCTCCTCGGACTCGACCTGCGCCACGTGCGCGGCGACCGCGTCGTTGACGTCGCGCACCACGCCCACCCAGGTCCGGACGTCGTTGCTCGCCACCGGGACCTCGCTGGCGAGTGCCTCGGCCTCGGCGCGGAGGGTCTCGAGCTCACGCAGCACGACGACCGCACTGGTCTCGTCGATCTCCTCGGGCGGTTCGGGCACCTCCCGGGCACGCAGCTCCGCGACGGCCGCAGCATCCGCGTCGAGGGCGGCCAGCAGGATGTCCACCTGTCGCCCGAGCTCGTCGTCGGACGTCGCGGTCGTGGTGAGGAACTGCTCGAGGACGCCCCGGAGGGCCCGGGCGTCCTGCTGGACCGCGTCGGCCGGTGGTTCGTAGTCCTCGGCCCGCTCGACCACGGCCTCTGCGAACGCCGCGTTGGCCTCCGCGAGGTCGGACGCCCGCTCCGCGTCGCGGTTCGCCTGCTGCTGCAGGATCGTCATCACCGCGAGCACGGCACCGGCGATGATCAGGCCCAGTGCGGCCCCGCCGACGAGGAGCCGACGGCGTCGCTCCACGTCGTCGCGAGCTCGGCGTTCGGCGTCGAGGATGCCCGTGGTGATCGAGTCCGTGGGCGGCGTCTCGGCACGGCGGCGCGGCGTCACGCTGCGGTCAGCGGGGTTCGGCGCGTCGTTGGTCACGGCGGTCTCGGGAGGTCGACTGCTCCCCCTAGTGTGCCCCGCCAACCTCCGTCGGAGCCACGCGTGCCGTCAGTCGACCGTCCCGAGCTGCCCGTCCAGCGACTCCATGCGGACGCCGTGCTGCCCGCGTACGCGCACGAGGGCGACGCCGGACTCGACCTCACCTCGGTGGCCGCCGTCACGCTGGCCCCCGGGGAGCGGACCGCGGTCCCGACCGGTCTCGCCATGGCGATCCCGGCGGGATGGGTCGGGTTGGTCCACCCGCGCTCCGGGCTCGCCCGACGGCACGGGATCACGGTCGCGAACGCGCCGGGGACGATCGATGCCGGCTACCGCGGCGAGGTGCTGGTCCTGCTGGTCAACCTCGGCGCGGAGGACGTCAGCCTGGCAGCGGGGGAGCGGGTCGCCCAGCTGGTGCTCCAGCGTGTGGGGCAGGCCGAGGTGGTCGAGGTGGCCTCGCTGGACGACACCAGCCGCGGCGGCGGAGGCTTCGGCTCGACGGGCCGGTGAGGACCCCTCGGTTTGCCGGTGTCGGTGGCCGTCGCTAGCCTCCCCCTCCGCCGTCGCACGGTGCACCGCGCCCAGCGCGCGACCCGCTCGACGGCAGCCAGAGCCCCACGGGGCACACGCGGATGTAGCTCAGCTGGCTAGAGCGCCACCTTGCCAAGGTGGAGGTCGCCGGTTCGATCCCGGTCATCCGCTCCACCGAGAACCGGCCCGAGTGGCCGGTTCTCGTGTACCTGCGGTGGTCCGACGGTCTCTTGGTCGCGCCGGCATGCCGCACCCGAACGCACGAGACGAGGTGGCACCGTGACGATCGTTGACACCGACGTGGCCGTCGTCACGGGCGCAGCGAGCGGGATCGGCAGGGCCCTCGCGATGGCGCTCCATGAGCGAGGCACGGGGCTGGTCCTCGTGGACCGCGACGCCGTGGGCCTCCGGGAGGCCGCTGCCGCGACCGGGGGTGCGGCCGTCGTCCTCGACGTCGCCGACGCCGATGCCCACGACGAGCTCGCCGCGACTGCTGGCGTCCCCCGCCTGCTGTGTCTGAACGCCGGCGTCCTCAGCACGCACGAGGGCGCCCCCTGGGAGGCGCCGCCGGGCGAGTGGCGACGCGTGCTGGACGTCAACCTCGGCGGTGTCGTCAACGGCCTTCGCGCCTTCGTCCCCCGGATGCTCGCCAC
>CAYMGL010000153.1:0-6549 GCA_964389945.1 uncultured Actinomycetota bacterium | reverse complement strand
CGGCGATCGACCCCGGCAGCAGCACGTCCAGCGGGTCGGCCGCGTCCAGCGGCAGCAGGTCGACCGAGCCGAAGAACACGAGCATCCCCAACGGGATGCCGAACGTCACGACCAGCGACTCCCCGGACCGCACGAGCAGGCGCAGCTCGAGACGGGCCTGCGCGAGGACCCGCTGCAGCGTCGGGGCGGGACGGGGTGGGGCGGGCCGGCTCATCGACGCCTCCGTCGGCGCCCCTCGGCAGCAGCCTGTGCTGCCGCCGACGTCTCGCTGGTCAGCGTGAGGAACACGTCCTCGAGGCTGCGCTTGCCCGCCCGCAGCTCGCCGAGGAAGACGTTGCGCGACGCCAGCCAGGCGGCGAGGTCGGCGATCATCGCCGGCGTCGGCGCGCCGTGGACGCGGTAGGACCCCGCGCGCTCCTCGACGACGGTGGCCCCGAGCGCCGCGCCGAGCGCCGCCACGTCGAGGTCGGCCGCGGCCGAGAAGGTCAGGTCGACCTGCTCACCCGTGGTCAGCTCGGCCGGGGTGCCCACGGCGACGACCCGACCGTGGTCGACGATGACCACGCGGTCCGCGAGCTCCTCCGCCTCGTCGAGCAGGTGGGTGGTGAGGACCACCGTGACACCGTCCGCCTGCAGCTCCCGCACGTGTGCCCACGTCTGGCGTCGCGCCTGCGGGTCGAGCCCGGCCGTCGGCTCGTCGAGGAACACGACCTCGGGCCGGCCCACGAGCGCGAGCGCCAGCGACAACCGCTGCTTCTGCCCGCCGGAGAGGTCGCGGTAGCGGGTGCGCGAGGCGTCCACGAGCCCGACCCGCGCGAGCAGGTCGTCCGGGTCCATCGGGTCGGCGTAGAACCGGGCGACGGTGCGCAGGACCTCGGGCGGGAAGGCCGTCGGGAAGATCCCGCCCTCCTGCAGCATCACGCCGATGCGGGCGCGCAGCGCGTCGCCCTGGCGGTACGGGTCGAGCCCCAGGACCTCGACCGTGCCGGCGTCCGGGCGCCGGTAGCCCTCGCACGACTCCACGGTCGTGGACTTGCCGGCGCCGTTGGGGCCCAGGATCGCGACGGTCTCGCCGCGGGCGACGTCCAGGTCCAGCCCGTCGACGGCCGTCACCGGCCCGTAGCGCTTGACCAGCCCACGGACCCGGATCGCGGCGTCCGTCACCGCTGCCTCCGTCGTCCGACCGGGCCGCGACGGTAGCGAGCAGGCAACACCCACCCGAGCCCTGCACCGGCCGTGGGCACGCCCCGCGCGACCACGGGAGCCGGACGGCACCACCCGAGTAGGTTGCACCGGCGACCGACCGGGGACCGGACGTGGACGACGCGAGCAGCGACACGGCAGGACCCGGCGACGCGAACAGCGACACCGCGGGGCCCGACGACGCTGCACCCGACGGACGGCCGGCGGAGGCCACGACCGAGCCCGTCGACGTGGCACCACCCCGCCGACGACGCCGGCGGCGCTCCGACCGCTTCGACGGCCCGCGCGCGCTGACGCTCGCGCTCGGCGTCGCCGGTGGGCTCGTCCTCGCCCAGCTGGTCACGGCGACGGCGGCGCGACTCCGTGACCTGCTGATCCTGCTGCTGCTGAGCCTCTTCCTGTCGTTCGCGATGGAGCCGGCGGTGCAGTGGCTCCACAACCGCGGCGTGCGCCGCGGCGTCGGCACCGGGATCGTGTTCGTCGTCGCCGCCCTGCTCGGTGCGGGGCTCGTCGTCTCGATGTACGGACTCGTCGTCGACCAGGTGACCAACCTCGTCGACGCCGGACCGGACCTCCTCGAGGGCCTGGCAGACCGCACCGACGAGCTGCCCGAGTCGCTGCAGCAGCCGGTGATGGACTTCCTCGACGCCCAGTCCGAGGAGCTGCCGTCACGCATCAGCGGCGTCGCCGCGCTGATCGGCCGCCAGGCACTGGGGCTCGGGACGACGGTCATCGGGACGATCGTCTCCGGCCTCGCCGTGCTGCTCATCACCTTCTACCTGGTGGCGGACGGACCGCGGCTGCGGTGGCAGCTGTCGCGCCGCCTCGACCCGGACCGGCAGGCCGAGCTCCTCGAGATCTGGGAGCTCGCCATCGCCAAGACCGGTGGCTACGTCTACAGCCGCGTGCTGCTCGCCGTCGTCTCCGCCGTCGTCCACGTCGTCGCGTTCCAGTTCGCCGACCTGCCGTACGCGACCGCCCTCGGTGTCTGGGTCGGCGTGGTCTCGAGCGTCGTGCCGGTGGTCGGCCTCTACATCGCCGGCGTCCTGCCGGTCGTCGTCGCGCTGGCCAACCCGGAGCAGGCCAGCATCCTCGTCGTGCTCATCGTGATCACCGCCTACCAGCAGGTCGAGAACTACCTCGTCCAGCCACGGGTGACCGCCCACTCGCTGTCGTTGCACCCGGCGGTCGCGTTCCTCGCGGTCCTCGTCGGCGCGGCGCTCCTCGGCCCGGTGGGTGCGCTGCTCGCGCTGCCCGCCGCGGCGATCGTCGCCGCACTCGTCACGACCTACGCCGAGGAGCACACGGTGGTCGACCACGGGTTGACGACGGTCCCCGCGGCCCGGCCACCACGGCAACGGCGGCGGCGCAACGGTGAGCCCGACACGACGTAGCCTGCTGCCGGTCACCGTCCGGAGGAGCAGCGCGTGCCCGAGCACGGCGCAGCCGTCGCGGTCGGCGGGGCCGTCGGGAGCGTCGCCCGGACGGGGGTCGCCGTCGCCGTCCCCGGCGTGCTCGGCACGCTGGTGGTCAACGTCAGCGGGGCGTTCCTCCTGGGCCTGCTGCTCGCCCGGACGGCGGACCCGCGGCGGCGCGCACTGCTCGGGACCGGCGTGCTGGGCTCGTGGACGACGTTCTCGGCACTCGTCGTGGACGTGGACCGGCTCCTGCGCACGACGCCGGTCGTCGCGGTCGCCTACCTGGCCGTCTCGCTCGGCGCGGGGCTCCTCGCCGCACGGGCCGGCCGGCGGGTGCCGGCATGACCCCGGCAGAGGCAGCACTCGTCGCCGTCGCCGGCGCGCTCGGCGCCTGGCTGCGCCACGTGCTGACGACCGCTCGGGACCCGGTGCGCGCAACGGCCGCCGTGAACGTCGTGGGCGGCGGCGCACTCGGCGCCGCGAGCGTGCTGCTGGCCCCGACGGCGCTGCTGGTGGTCGGTGGCGGACTGCTTGGTGGCCTGACCACCTTCTCGACGTGGATGGTCCAGGCGGACGAGCACCAGCACCGCTGGTGGGTCGTGGCCGTCCCGGTGGCGCTCGGCGTGACGGCGGTCGCACTCGGCCGCCTCGGCGCGGAGGCACTCGCGTGACCGTCCGCTACGAGCTCGACCTCACGACCGGCGACGACCCCGAGATCGTCGCCGCGAGGCTGTGGGCGGCCGGCGCCGTCGGCGTCCAGGAGCTGCCCGACCAGCTCGTCGGCTGGTTCGACACGCGCCTCGACGACGTGCCGCCGGGTGGGACGTGGCACCAGGAGCCCACGCGCGACTGGCTCGCGACGTGGCGCGACGGCATCGAGCCGGTCCGCGCCGGGCGTGTCCACGTCGTGCCGACGTGGCTGGCGGACGAGCACGACACGCCCCCGGGCGACGTCCGGCTCGTCCTCGACCCCGGCATCGCGTTCGGGTCCGGCCACCACGCCACGACCCGACTGTGCCTCGAGGAGCTCCAGGCCGAGCTGCGGTCGGGGGCGCGCGTCCTGGACGTCGGCTGCGGGACGGGGATCCTCGCCATCGCAGCCGCGCTGCTCGGCGCCGGCGAGGTGGAGGCGGTCGACGTCGACGCCGACGCCGTCGTGGCGACGCGGCGCAACGCGGCGGCCAACGCGGCACCGTTGACCGCGCGGCTGGGCGGCGTCGAGGTGGCCACTGCCGCGGCGGACGTGGTCCTGGCGAACCTCCTGACCCCGACGTTGCACGAGCTGGCCGACCCGCTCGTCGCCGCGGTGCGGCCAGGTGGTTCGCTGGTGGCCAGCGGCGTCGCGACCGAGCGCGCCGACGGCGTCGCGGCCGCGCTGGCCGCCGCCGGTGCCGCCCCCGCCCGCCGTCGCGACGCCGACGGCTGGAGCGTCCTCGTCCACACCGTCCCGGAGACGACCGCGTGAGGCCCTGCCGACTGCTCGCCCCCCTGCTCGCCGCCACCGTGCTGGTCGCCTGCACGAGCGAGCCGGATCCCGCACCGACCCCGAGTCCGAGTGCGGCCCCCGCCGCCCTGGCGACCAACGACCCCGACCGCGAGGCACTGGCGGCCACCACCGTCGAGCTGCGGACGACGGTCGGTGAGCTCCGCACGGCACTGGAGGCCGCGGCCGCCGGTGACGACGACGCCCTCGACACGGCGATCGTCCTGCTCGTCGCCGAACCCGAGCAGGTGACGACCGTCCCCGTGGACACCGGGGACGACGAGGCAGCCGCGCCGGCCGAGGACGCGGGGGACGGCACCGGCGACGACGTGGACGCGACGGACGGAACCGCGACGGGCGACGACACCACGGCCGTGACGCCCGCCGGTGGCCCCGCGCCGATCCTGCCGGGGCCCCTGACGTCGCGTGAGGAGTCCATCCAGTACGGGGACCTGCTCACCCGTACCCTTGCGGCTGCACGCGGCGCGGGCAGCGCCGGGGAACCCGCACTGCGGTTCCTCGCGGACCCGCTCGCCGGCGACCTCGGGGCGTGGCAGCGCGCTCCCGCCGACCAGCTCGACGCGATCGCACGCGCGGGGACGGCGCCCGACCTCGCGGCGACCGAGGCCGCCGTGCTCGACCTCGCCGGCGAGGCACCCCGCGCGCTGGCCTGGGTCGTCCACGGCCTGACGGTCCCCGGTGACGCCGAGGACGCGGCCGGCCGGGCCCTCGCCCACCTCGCCATCATCGAACTCGCCCTCGACCAGCTCGAATGAGCACCGGCGTCGAGCGCACCAGCAAGGACCCACCCGTGAGCAGCACCCCGCTCGACAGCACCCACACCGCCGCCATCGACGGCTTCACCCACGGCGGTGAGGGCGTCGCGCGCGTCGACGGCAAGGCCGTCTTCGTCGCCGGCGCGCTCCCCGGCGAGACCGTCGAGCTGCGCATCACCGAGGACCAGGACCGCTGGGCCCGCGGCACCGTCGTGTCCGTGCTCGCGGCCTCGGCCGACCGTGTCGAGCCCCCCTGTCCCGTGGCCGACACGTGCGGTGGCTGCGACCTGCAGCACGCCAGCCCCGAGGCCCAGGTGCGGCTGAAGACCCGTGTGGTCCGCGAGCAGCTGGAGCGGCTCGGCCGGTTCGACGACCCGCCCGTCCTGCCGGGCCGTGCCGTCGGCCCGGCGCTCGGCTACCGCGCCCACGCCCGACTCCATGCCGCACCCGACGGTCGGCTCGGGTTCCACGCCGAGGGCACCAACGACGTCGTCCCGATCGACCACTGCCCGGTGCTGACACCCGTCGCCAACGAGCTGCTCGCACGCGTCGGCTCGTCGACCGGCGCGACCGAGGTCGAACTGCGCACGGACGGGCTCGACGCCGACGGCGACCCGGCCGACGGCGTCGTGGTGCTCACCCCCGGACCCGGCGCGCTCGACATCCCCGACGGGGACCACGACCTGCTCCTGCGCCAGCCCGACGACGTGGACGGTGGCGCCACCGGCACGGTGGCCATGCGCGGGGACGGCGTCCTCGACGTCACCGTCGCGGGACTGACGTTCGCCCTGCCGACCAGCGGGTTCTTCCAGGTCTCCAGCCACGCCGCCGAGGCACTGGTCGCAGAGGTCGTGCGGGCCGCCGGCGAGGTGGACGGCAGACTGGTGTGGGACCTCTACGCGGGCGTCGGGCTCCTCGCCCTGCCACTGGCCCGGGCCGGTGCCGAGGTGCTGGCCATCGAGGGCAACCCGGCTGCCGCGGCGGCGGCCCGGGTCAACGCCGAGGAGAACGACCTCACGGTCACCGTCGAGGAGGACGACGTCCACGAGGCGCTGCGGGACCGGGCGCGCGAGGGCGTGCTCGACCTGCCCGACGTGGTCGTGCTCGACCCGCCGCGCACGGGGGTCGGTCGCGAGCCGCTCGAGGACCTCGCGGCGCTCTCCCCACCGCGCATCGTGCTGGTCGCGTGCGACCCGGCGTCCCTGGCGCGCGACGCCAAGGTCCTGGTCGCCAACGGCTACCGCCTCGACGAGGTGCAGCCGCTCGACCTCTTCCCCATGACGCACCACGTCGAGGCCGTCGCGACCTTCACGCGGTGAACCGATCGACCGGTGAGCGCACAGTGACCACGGGCAACAGACCGTGCTGGTACTAGTCCAGTCGTAGGGCCTGTGGACCACTTGTTGCCGGAGGCGTCCCGGCCGGGCGTGCGCGGACTGCGCAAACTCGTTGCCGGAACACCCCCGCGGCAGGAGTTCAACCTCCTAGAGTGGTAGTAGGTCCGCATCAGCGCCCGGAGCGATCCGGGACCGACCGACCGGCTCCGGCCGGACCATCACCATCACCCACAGAGAGGGAGACGCTTTGCGTATCTCCAACAAGTGGAGGCTGCCAGCCGCGGTGCTCGCCTTCGGGCTCATCGCCACCGCCTGCTCCTCCGACGAACCTT
>CAYMGL010000152.1:0-6563 GCA_964389945.1 uncultured Actinomycetota bacterium | reverse complement strand
GGCCGGGGGTGACCCGGTACTGCTTGCCGCCGGTGGCGATGACCGCGAACACGGTGGACTCCGATGTGCTGGCTGTGACGGAAGGATGCACCCTGACCGTGGTCCCTCGGGGGACGATCCGGACGCTGGGAGGGCGCGGAGTGGGCGCACGCGCTGGTGGACGTGCGACGACGGCGCCCGCGGGCACCGCCGACCGTGGACGGTACCGGTGCGCGGTTGGGCTGGCAACCGATGCGGGGTCCGCACGGACACACCGCACGCCCGTCCACGACGGGACCGTACCGTGCCCTGCCAGTCGTCGGTCCGGAGCCAGCCGTGGAGCGCCAGCACTGCGCACTGCTGTCGCGTGAGCTCGGCGAGCAGCTCGCCGGGACGGCACCCGAGGTCCGGGGCTGGGTCGCGCTGGAGCACCCCGGACCGTGGTCCCGCAAGGCCCCGACGGACCTCGAGCTCGGCCCGCTGGCCAGCCACCTCGACGTGGCTGGCGTGCGTGTCCAGCTGATCCGCCCGATCCGCCACGAGCACGTGCCCCTCCCACAGCCGGCCGGGCACACGGTCCTCCTCGCGCACGCGGCCACGGACCCTGACGAACGCTGGATGGAACGGCTGCTCGTCGACGACCTCGCCGCGCTGGCGGACCTCGACCCGCGCGTCGTCCTCGCCCCTGCGGCGCCCGGGCTGGGCACGCCGGTGGAGGACGACGTGTGGCTCGTCTGCGCCCATGCCCGTCGCGACGCCTGCTGCGCCGTCCACGGCCGTCCGGTGGCCGCCGCCCTGGACGCGGCCGGCGCCGAGGTCTGGGAGACGACCCACACCGGCGGCCACCGCTTCGCCGCCACCGCGGTCGTGCTGCCCGACGGGCTGTCGCTGGGCCGCCTCGACACCGTGGACCCGGTCACGACCGCGACCGACCTCGCCCGGGGTGTGCTGCCGGCCGGCCTGCTGCGGGGCCGCGCGGCCGCCTCCCGGCCCGCGCAGGCCGCCGAGGCCGCACTGCGCACCCGGCTGGGGGCCGCGGGCCGCGACGAGGTCCTCCCCCGTGGCCACCACGCCGGTGCGACCGCGGCCGAGACCGTGGTGCGACTCGACGTCGCCGGTGCGCCGTGGCACGCACGGGTCCGGACGACCACCGCGTCGCCGGCCCGCCCGGTCAGCGACGGCGCCGATCCCACGCGCCCGGACCTCCACGAGGTCGTCGACCTGGCGTCGGGCAGCGCCCCGGGTCCCCCGGTCGGCAGCACCGTCTGGATCGACGAGGCGAAGCACCCGGCGACCCAGCACTGGCGGTTCCCCGGCACCGTCCTCGGCACCGACGAGCAGGGCACGTGGCTGGGCATGCCGCTCGGCACCGTCGCCCGGCGCGGCGACGAGCCGCCGCGCCGGCTGTCGACCGCCTTCGTCGTGCTGGTCCCCCACGCCGATCCGTGGCTGGTCGAGCACTACGACGACCACCCCGAGGTCGCGACCTACGTCAACATCGGCACCGTCCCGCGCTGGGACGGGGACCGGGTCCGGCAGGTCGACCTCGACCTCGACGTGGTGCGGACCCACGCCGGCGAGGTCCGCGTGGAGGACCGCGACGAGTTCGAGGAGCACCGCCGCACGCTGGCCTACCCGCCGCGGCTGGTCGACCTCGCCGAGGACGCGGCCAGCCGCGCGGCAGCACTGCTCGCGACGGGCGCGGACCCGTTCGGTGCCGCACGCTGGCTGGAACGGCTGGCCGCGCTCGCCTGACCGGGGTCGGTCAGGCGCGCAGCGCGTGCCACATCAGGCCCGGGAGGACCGACTTGTCACCGGTCGCCTCGAGCTCGGCCACCCGCGAGGCGATCTCGTGCCGCGTGCGGTGGCTGTGGAAGGACAGGTCCTTCAGCGGCGCCTTGAAGGGACCCTTCGCCACCGACTTCTGGGCGCCCTCGACCATGCGCGCGTTGTGGACCCAGCCGCGACCGGACTGGATGTCCTCGTCGGTCGCACCGGGGAAGGCACCCCACGGCGTCGTCCCGAAGGCGTAGCCCCAGCCCGAGAAGAGGTTGACGGTCACCGTGCCGTACCGCAGGTCCTCGATGGCCTTGTTGACCGCCTGCGCGACGGCCGGGTCCTTCATCGACCGGGGGTGGACGACGATCGTCGCGGCGAGCGTGCCCCACAGCTGCTCGTTGCAGAACTCCACCGCCTTCTCGAGGTACGTCGGGATCGACAGTGGTGCGTCCAGCGGGGTCTCGGCGAAGACCCCGCAGAAGGCCTCGGTGGTGAAGGCAGGCGCGTCCTCGGCGTCCTCCGGGACGTCGGGGATGAGCGTGAAGGGCACGCGCCCCTCGCCCTCGCGGCCGAACCACTCCGCCTGCGGGTGGCTGTCGACGAAGTGCTTCCAGCGGTCGACGGCACCCGGGTAGTACGGGACGCGCTCGTCGGCGCGGGCGAGGCTGTCGCGGATCCCGTCCAGCAGGTCACGGCGACGGGCCCACGAACCGTGGGTCACGAGCACGCGGGCGGCGATGCAGTTGAAGCCGCCGTTGCCCACGAGCATCGACGAGATCTTCTCGGCCTGGTGCTCGATGTCGGAGGCGGACCAGGGGCCGGGGACGACGATCACCGGGCTGACGTTGCCGAGCTCTGCCGAGAACGGCTTCTCGAGCTTCTTCGTGCCGTTGCGCTTGTTCTCCTCGCCCTCCTCGCCGGGCCCCCAGACGATGGCGTCGAAGGTCTTGTCCGAACCGGTCAGGTGCAGCTCGTCGATGCGGTCGTGGTCGGTCAGGTACGCGCCCTGCTCGCGGCCGCCGTAGACGATCGCGAGGAACCCGCGGTCGATCAGCGGCGCCATCGCCCGCTCGAGGCAGGGGCCGACGTTCTCGTTGACCGGGTTCATCTTCAGGACGCAGACGCGGTCCTCGTTGAAGAGCTTGCCGAGCACGTCCATCGGCGGGATGGAGCTGACGTTGCCGGCACCGAGCACGAGACACGTGCCACCCGAGTCCTTGTTGCCGGGCCGGTAGATCCGCCCGACCTCGGCGCGTGCCTGCTCGAGGGTCACCTGGGGCTGCAGCCAGACCTCACCGGTCATGCCCGTGTAGAGGGCGCTGTCGAGCACGCTGGCGGGGAAGACCTCGGCGACCACCTGCCCACCGGGCCGCGTCGTGAACTCGACCTGTGGCGCGCCGTGCTCGTCGATCTCCTCGAGGGTCTCCTGCAGCAGGCGCAGCAGGCGCAGGGTGTAGACCGGGCCGTAGCCCATCGCCTCGCCCCACAGCGGCGTGCCCTTGGGCAGGCCCTTCGCGGCGGCCGTCGCGTCGGCCCACTCGTCGGCGACGGCGAAGGTCGCGTCGCGCAGCTCCTGCAGGATGGCGATCCGGTCCTCGACCGAGGTGTCGACCCAGGCCTTGGCGTTGTCGGCCACGCGAGCGACGATGCCGTCCAGCTCGTCGACCGGGGTGTGTTCGACCGTGCCGGCCGCCTCCGGGATCTCCAACGTGCCGTGCTCGACCACAGTGCTTCTCCGTCGCGTCGCGGTGCTCACCGTCGAGCCTACGCACGGGGTCGGGCAGGTGCAGTCGCCGATCCGCCACCGGCGGACCGCGACGGCGTCAGGAGACCTGGCCGGTGACCCAGCTCTCGTGCAGCCGGGCGTAGATGCCGTCCTGGCCGACCAGCTCCGCGTGGTTGCCCCGCTGGACGAGCCGTCCCTGGTCGAACACCAGGACGACGTCGGCCTGCTCGGCGGTCGACAGGCGGTGCGCGACGGTGACGACCGTGCGGCCGCGGGTCAGCCCGCGCAGCGCCCGCTGCAGGCGGACCTCGGTGGCCGGGTCGACGGCGGAGGTCGCCTCGTCGAGCACCAGCAGGTCGGGGTTGGCGACGTAGGCACGGGCCAGCGCGACCAGCTGCCGCTCCCCCGCGGACAGGGCCCGGCCGCCCTCACCGACGTCGGTCTCCCAGCCACGTGGGAGCTCGTCGAGCCAGTCGGCCAGGCCCAGCTCGGTGAACGCGGTCTCCAGCTGCTCCTCGACGGGGTGCGCGTCCTGCTCGTCCAGCCCCATCGCGACGTTCTCGGCGATGGTTCCCTCGAACAGCGAGCCCTCCTGCGGGACCATGACGACACGACGCCGCAGCGAGGCGAAGCGGACACGGTCGATCGGGACGCCCGCGAGCTCCACGGTCCCCTCGGTCGGGTCCATCAGCCGGGTCAGCAGCTTCACGAACGTCGTCTTGCCGCTGCCGGTCTCGCCGACGACGGCCACGTTGGCGTGCGCGTCGAGGTGGACGTCGACGTCGTGCAGCACCCAGGGCCCGGACGCGTCGTGGGCCGACTCACCCTTCCGTGGGTAGCGGAAGGAGACACCGCGGGCCGCGACGTCGAGGCCGCCCGGCGGCAGGTCCTGTCCGTCCTCGCCCGGGTCGGCGACGTCGGGTGGGGTGTCGAGCACGTCGAGCACCCGGGCCCAGCCGGCCACGGCGGTCTGCCCCTCGTTGACGACCTCCATGGCGATGTTGACCGGGTCGATGAACAGCGAGACGAGGAACAGGAAGGCGATCACGGTCCCGGCCGTCACGCTGCCGTCCACACCCGACAGGACACCGGCCGCCACGACCGCCGCGGTCGCGAGCGCACCGAAGACCTCGCCCACGCCGGAGAACGACGACGACAACCTGCCGGCGCGGACGGCTGCCTCGCGGTGCTCGGCGATGCGCTCGTCGAGCCGTCGCTGGGTGCGCTCCTCGATGCCGTAGGCGCGGACGACCGGCGCGCCGGAGACGGCCTCGGAGACAACGCCGAGCAGTGCTCCGACCCGCTCGCGCACGAGGGCGTAGGCCGCGGTCAGACGACGCTGGAACCAGCGCGCGGCGACCGCGAAGGGCACGAACGTCAGCAGCACGACCAGCGTCAGGCGCCACGAGTAGGCGAACATCACGGCGGTGGCGACCAGCAGCTGCCCCGACGAGGTCAGCAGGTTCAGCCCACCCCACGACATGAAGCGGCTGATCTCGTCGATGTCGGAGGTGACCCGCGACACCAGCTGCCCACGCTGCTGGGCGGCCTGGTGGAGCACAGAGAGGTCGTGCACGTGCCGGAAGGTGCGCACCCGCAGGTTGCTGAGCGCGGTCTCGGTCACCTCGGCCAGCCGGCGGTTCATGATCGCCGACGAGATCGCGGTGACGACGGTGGCGCCGAGCCCGAGCAGGACGAAGCGCGTCACGGCGTCGAGGTCGACGCCGCCGTCGACGAGCCCGCGGTCGATGACCTGCTGGATCACGATCGGGACGACGACGCGCCCCGCAGTGGCGAGCAGCGCGAGGAGCACGGTGACCAGCAGGCCGTCGCGCAGCTCCGGGTTGAGGCTCAGCCCGCGCACGACGGTGTCGAGCGCCTGGACCTCCTGGCGCTCCTGCTCACGCGGCTCGACGGTGGCGCTCACGTCCGGTCCCGTTCGTAGGCGCTCACCAGGTGCTCGTAGTCGGGGACGTCACGGCGCAGCTCGTCGTGGGTGCCGCGGGCGGCGACCGTGCCGTGCTGGACGAACAGCACCTCGTCGGCGAGGGCGATCGACCCGTTGCGGTAGGCGACGATCACGACGGTCGAGGGCAGCGCGGCGGACCGGAGGTTGCCCAGGATCTCGGCCTCGACCGCCGGGTCGACGGCGCTCGTGGCGTCGTCCAGCACGAGCAGTCGTGGTCGCCGCACGAGCGCGCGGGCCAGCGCGATGCGCTGGCGCTGGCCACCGGACAGCGTGGCCCCGCGCTCGCCGACCTGGGTCTCGTAGCCCGCGTCCAGCTGCTCGATGAACGCCTCGGCGCCGGCGAGCCGGGCTGCCTCCCGGACCTGCTCGTCGTCGAAGTCGCCGCCGAGGGTGATGTTGCCACGCACCGTGTCGTCGAAGACGAAGGCCTCCTGGAAGACGATCGAGGTCGACCCGGCCAGCGCCTGGCGCTCGAGGTCACGCACGTCCTCGCCGCCGAGCAGCACCCGTCCCGTCTGCGGGTCGAGCAGCCGCACGAGCAACGACGCGATGGTGGTCTTGCCGCTGCCGGTCGGACCGACGATCGCGACCGTCTCGCCCGCCGGGACGTCGAGCTCGACGCCGCGGACCCCGCGGTCGTCGTCGTCGGTCCGCGCGACGTCGCCGCCCTTGCCGCTCTCGCGGCGCTCCTCGAGCCCCAGCGCGGCCGCCAGCTCGTCGTCGGCGCTGCCGCTGACGTCGGAGTGCCCGTCGGTCGGGTGCAGGTAGCCGAGCTCCTCGGTCGCCACGGGCATGCCGCCCTCACCCGGCGGGACGGCCGTGCCGTAGTCGGTGGTGCCCTGGGCATCGAGCACCCGCTCGACACGGTCGTAGCCGACGATCGCCCGGGGCAGCTCGCCGAGCAGCCAGCCGAAGACCCGGATCGGGAGGGCCACCAGGCGGAACAGGTACGCGAACTGGACGAGGTCGCCGGGCGTCAGCGCCCCGTCGGCGACGCGCCGCGCGCCGACCCACAGCACCGCGAGGATCGCCAGCGTGGGCAGCCCCTCCATGAGCGGGTCGAACTTGGCCCGGACCGTCGCGAACCGGATCATGCGGTCGCGCAGCTGC
>CAYMGL010000151.1:0-6606 GCA_964389945.1 uncultured Actinomycetota bacterium | reverse complement strand
AGCGCCTCCTCCATGCGCGAGCAGGGGTGGCAGGCACCGGTGCCCTCCAGCACGGCGTCGCCGACCTGGAACCGCAGGCCCCGCAGTGCCAGCAGTGGGATCCCGCGGACGACGAGGTTGCGTCGCAGCAGGGCCGCGTCAACGGCACCGTCGCGCCCGAGCAGTGCGCCGATCGTGTCGAGGTGCTCGGCCTGGACGAGCGTGACCTGCCGTGGCGAGGGGCCGGTGCGCGGGACGCGGTCGTGCCGACGGTCCCCGGCGAGCCCGCGTCCGGCGACCGCCGCCGTCGTGGCGACGTCGAGCGGGTGCTCGCGCCGGGCCGGACGCACGAGGATGCGCTCGAGGCGGCCGACCTGGGGCACGGTGCTCGTCAGCTCCTGCAGCTCGGCCACGTCGTCTCCCGGTCGTCGCCGGACCGTAGCCTCGCGGCCGTGCTGACCCTGACCCACGACGTGACCAGCCCCGCCTCCGCGCTCGCGGTGGCGCGCTTCGACCGGTTGGCCGCCGCGGGCCTGCCGGTCACGTTCCGCGGGCTGGACGTCCTCGGCGTCGACGCGACGCTGCCGGTCACGCTCGACGTCCTCGCTGAGCTCGAGCGGGTGCAGGACCGCGCTGCGGCGCTCGGCATCGCGTTGCACCGTCCCAGCCGACGACCGTCGACGGCACGGGTCCACCTCGTGGCCGACCTGGCGGGGCCCGCGGGCCTGGGGGCGGCCTGGCGGACCGTGACCTACCGCGCCTACTGGCGTGACGACGCAGACCTGGCGGACCCGGACCTGCTCGCCACGCTGGCCGACGAGGTCGGCCTCGACGCCGAGGCCGTCACCGCCGCGCTCGCCGACGAGGCCGCGGTCGCCGCCGTGCGCCGTCGGACCAACAGCGCGCGCAGCGAGGGCATCGGCGGCGTCCCGGTGCTCGTCGCCCACGGGACCCTGGTCAGCCCGGACCTGGACGACGACGCGCTCTGGGAGCTCGCCGCGACGTGAGCGCCGGTGCGCGCCGCGGACCGCGGCCCTGCTGCGCGCATCCCCACGGGGTGTCGCAGCCCGCCAGTAGGGTCCGGCCCGATGGAGACCTCGACCCCCGCCCAGACGCGGGTCCGTGACGAGCTGTTGGCGTGGGGCGCCGAGCGGCCGGTCGTGGACCCCGACCTCGCCCTCGAGCTGCGTGCCGCGCTCGAGGACGGCTGCCGTGCCGTGCTGCAACGGCACGGCATCGACACCGACGGTGAGGACCGCGACCGCTACGGCGACACGGTGTGGGTGTCGAAGTCGCGCCTGGACCGACTGGTCTGCGACGGCCTCTACCGCGCCGCCCTCGAGGAGCCGTTCACGTACAACGCGGCCATCGCGGTCGGCACGATCTCGCACCGCGCCATCGAGCTGGACCACGCCACGCGACGTCGGCACAGCCCGGAGGAGGTGCTGGCCAAGGTGTGGCACGAGGTCGTGACGCAGCCGGGGGACCAGCTCGCCACGTTCGCCAACGGCCTGGACGACCTCGCCGCGGCGGACCTCCGACAGCAGGCCGAGCAGCTGCTCACCGAGCACCGCGACGTCTGGCCGCCACTGCCGTCGGCGCTGCACGTTCGGATGGAGCAGCAGGTCCGCGTCGAGCTGCTCGGCGGCCGGGTGGTCCTGCTGGGCACGCCCGACCTCACGCTCGGCCGTGTCCGTGACGACCGCGCACGCATGCTGCTCGTCGACCTCAAGACCGGCTTCCGGCGGCCGGAGGTCGAGCGACAGGAGCTGCGCTTCTACGCGCTGCTGCTCACGCTCAAGCACGGCCAGCCGCCGTTCCGCTGGGCGGCCCACTACGTGGCCGAGGGCGCCTGGGACGTCGAGGACTTCCGCCCCGAGCTGCTCGACACCGCCGTGCGGCGCGTGCTGGACAGCGTCGACCAGGCCGCCCGGCTGGCCGAGCCGGACGCCGAGGAGCGGCTGCGCACGGGGCGCTGGTGCCGCTTCTGCCCCCGGCGGGACACCTGCCCGGCGTACCTGTCACAGGGGGATGGCACGGTGGGGCCATGACCACCTCGACCGACCCCCGTCCACAGCAGCGGCCACTGCGGCCGTTCCACACGCCCGTCCGCGGGCACGTGTTCGCCCACCGGCCGCCCGGTGGTGCGCCGCTGGAGCACACCGTCCTGACCCTGCGGGCCGAGCCGGACAACCCGGCCGATCCGCATGCGCTGGCGGTGTGGGCCGACGGCGGTGGGGCCCCGTGGCGGGTCGGCTACCTCGAGCGGGCCGTCGCCGCGCGACTCGCACCGCACCGCGGGACCGACCTCGAGGTCGTGTTCGCCGGCTGGTGGGAGGAGCCGGAGGGGCGCTGGTGCCGCCCGGTCGTGCGGATCGGCGCCGCCGGCAGCGGCGTCCGGCCGTGGCCGCGCACCACCCTGCGGCGGCTGCCGCCGGCTCGCGTCGTCCGGGCGGCCTAGTCCTCGGCCGGCGACGGCGGATCGGTCGGTGACGGTTCGTCCGTCGGTGACGGGTCGTCCTCGGGCTCGGGGCTCGGGGCTGGTGGCGGCGCGGGGTTGTACTCGATGATCCGCGTCGCGGCGACGTAGGCGTTGGACCAGTCGTCGGTGCTGACCTGGGCGCCCTCGCGCACGACCGAGCGGGTGAGGGAGACGAAGAACCCGTCGATGCCGCCCTGGACGACCCGCTCCGCCCCCGGCGGCAGGTCGCGGTTGACCCGCCGCTCGGTCCGGTACGGCTTGATGTTGGTCGGGCTGGCGACGTCCGCACGCACCTCGGTGACGTCGGTGCGGCCGTAGAACGACACCGTGATCGAGGTCCCGGTGTAGGCCGTGCGCACGACGACGGGCGCGCCCGAGGTGTTGGTGAACCGGACGTCGATGTCGGGGGAGGGGTAGTTGAGGGTCGCCTCGCGTGCCATCGGGTAGCGCGAGATGTAGAACGAGTGCGGCTTGTACGCATCGGGGTCGAAGCCCGCGAAGAACACCGCGTTGACCGTGGTGGTGCCGAACTGCGAGACACCGCCACCGCACGAGTCGACGATCTCGCCGTCGAGGATCATGCCGGCCGGCGCGAAGCCCTTGCTGCACTCCCGGACGCCCGAGATCTGGTTGATGCTGAACTGCTCACCGGGCAGGACGAGCGTGCCGTCGACGAGGTCGGCGAGCCGCTGGATGTTGGTCACCCGTGCGGCACAGCAGGCGTGGTACGTCGTGAACGTGGACAGCAGGTGCGTCGGTGCGAGCTCCTGCGCCTGCTCGGTCGGGAAGTCCGCGGGGTACTCCGCCAACGGCAGCTGGACCGTGCGCTCGGTGCGTCGGACGGCCTCGGTCAGTGCGTCCGCGGCCAGGGCCGGCTCGACCTCCGTGCCCGTGCGACCCGGGACCACGCTGACGTTGACGGCTCGCTTGGACCATGCGGTGTCGCCCATCGCGTCGAAGGTGGTCGACGGCTGACGGGGGACGTCGTAGGACGCGTTGCGGGCGTCGCGGAGGAGGGGGTCGGCCAGGGGCACGAGCGTGTCCTCGACGGCCTCGTCGGTGACCACGAGCTCCAGACGAGCGTCGGTGCCGCTGCCCACCTGCTCGCTCGACAGCAGCGTGGCGACCTCGCGCGGGGAGAGCACCAGCTGCCCGTCCTCGGAGTTCAGGACCAGCTCGTCGGCGATGACGTCGCGGGCCTTGTCGGCCAGGTCGTCGACGTCGGCCATGTCGGTCTCGGGCTCGATGACGTCGACCGGCAGCTCCAGGGACTCGGCGCCGGGGACGTCCAGGGCCTCGACGACCTGCTCGACCGCCTCGTCCTGGCGGGTCGTCACGCCGGGGTTGGGTGGCGTCGTGTCGACCGTCAGCGTCACGGGATCGATGGTGATGTCACCGGGCGAGACGGCCGTGTCGACGTCGTCGGCGATCTCGGCGACGCGCTCCTCGAGCGCGGCCGTGTCGAGGTCGACCTCGATGTCCAGCGCGACGTCGGTGCCCCGCAGCGCGGCGACGCGGTCGCCGAGGAACGAGCCGGTGCGGCCAGCGTCGAGCGCCTCGGCGACGAGCGCGTCGACGTCGACAGCGGCGCCGATCTCGACCGGGTCGACGACGTACCCCTCACCGTCGTGGGTGAACGTGACGGGCTGGCTCGACCGCTCGGCCGCCAGCGCCGCGATCTCCTCGCGCGCGTCGTCGGGCCCGAGCCCGCCCAGGTCGGTGCCCGCGACGGTCACACCGGCCAGCACCTCACCGCTGCGCGACGACGCGACGGCCAGTGCCGCGAGGAGCGCCACGAGGACGACCCCGAGCACGGCGCTCCCGATGATCATGGGACGTCGCGACATCGTGCTCCTCGTACTGCTCCTGCCGTCTTCGGCAGTCGTGCTGGGTCCTCGAACGCTACCGCACGTCAGGTCCGCCATCGAGTCCCCAGGCGTGCGCACAACGAGCACCGAGGTGGGAGTTCGTGCGCTCACGCCGATACGCTCGCGTCACGATGCGGCTCCTCGGTGGGCCGCTCGTTGCACGTCTCGACCCTCGCTCCCGAACCTGAGGTCGTCCCGTCCGCCGTCTCGTCGTCGCCATGCTCGTGGTCGTCGCCCTCGTGGCGATGCTGGTGCCGTGGGCGGTCGCAGCCGAGTCCGGGGCCGACGAGCACCCGTTGCTGCAGCGTGCCCGGGACAACGTCGACGAGGTGGCGGCACGGCTCGCCGCCGCGGGCGAGGACCGTGATGCGGCCGCGGCTGCGCTGGAGCTCGCCGACGAGCGGCTCGCGGAGGTCGAGCAGCGCGTGAACGCGGCCTCCAACGCCGTGCGTGCCCAGGAGATCGAGGTCGAGCTCGCCGGCCAGCGACTGGCCGAGCTCGAGCGCGAGGTCGCGGCCCTGGAGGGGGGCCTGGAGGACATGGCCCGCTCGCTGTTCGTCAACGGCACGGGCTCCGAGCTCGAGGTCGTCCTCGCGTCCGGCGACGTCCAGGCAGCGATCGACCGCACCGCCTTCCTCGACGTCGTCAGCGAGACCGACCGCGCCGCGCTCCAGGACGCACGGGCGTCGCGGATCGCCCTCGCGGCCGAGCGGGAGCGGTTCGACGCCGAGATCGAGCGCCTCCGGCGCATGCAGGCCCAGGAGGAGGCGCTGCTGGCCAGCGTCGAGGAGCTCCGGACGGTCCGTGCCGAGGCCCTCGCAGCCGCCGAGCAGGAGGTCGACGACCTCGAGGCGCTCGAGGACGACCTCAGCGATGACTACGAGCGCATCGAGCGCCTGATCGAGAGCGCGTCCACGACCCCCGTCGCCGCCTCCACACCGTCGACCGAGGGCTACATCTGGCCGGTCTGCTCGTACGTGACGAGCGAGTACGGCTACCGGTGGGGCCGCCAGCACAAGGGCATCGACATCGAGGGCGACGTCGGGGACCCGATCGGTGCCGCCAAGGCGGGCCGTGTGATCTCGGCCGGCCGGCAGGGCGGGTACGGCAACCTCGTGCTCATCGACCACGGCGACGGCGTCGTGACCGCCTACGCCCACCAGAGCGAGATCATCGTCGTCCCCGGGCAGTACGTCGAGCGCGGCGAGCGCATCGGCTCGGTCGGTAACACCGGCAACTCGACGGGTCCTCACCTGCACCTGGAGTTCCGCGTCAACGGCGTCGCCGTCAACCCGCGCGGGTACCTGCCCAGCGGGTGCTGACGACCGAACGTCGCCGACGCCGTGTGGCGCGTCGTCGTACGCTGCGGCCATGGCAGGTCATGACCGTTTCGAGCGACTCGCCGTCGGGCACGTGCTCGGCGGGCTCGACGAGGTGGACCGCGCCGCCTTCCGGGCCCACCTGCTGGAGTGCGGCGACTGCCGTCGCCGCGTGAACGAGCTGCGCGACATCGCCAGCGACCTCGCGCGCACAGAGCGCGAGGAGCGTCGCGCCGCCGGTGCGGCCGCCGTCGACGTCGAGACCGAGACGCGGACCGACGGCGAGCAGCCGGCGGCCATGGACGTCGCGCCCGTGCGGCAGTGGCCCTGGGGGATCGTCGTGATCGGCCTCGTGCCGCTGCTGGTCCTCGGGACGCTCGCGTGGGCGGTGTGGCAGCGGGCCCAGACCGACCTGACCGCGGCGGTCGCCGAGTCGCAGCAGCAGGTGCTGGACGTGCTCGCGACCGGTGAGCCCGTCGCGTTCGAGACCGTGGAGGACGTGCGTGGTGTCATCGCCGCGGACGGCGACCGCGTCGGTGTGAACCTCGCGGGCCTCGGCGACCTGCGGCCCGACGAGGCGTTGGTCGTCTGGCTCCTCGACGACGCGGGCGAGGCGGTCGGCCGCACCCGGCCGTTCCTGCCCTCGCAGGTCGACCGCACCCTGGTGGCGGCGCTCGACCACCCGCCGGAGGCGACGACGATCGTGGTCTCGATCGAGACGGACCTCACGCGCCTCGACGCGCCCGCGGGGTACCGGATCCTCACCGGCTCCCTGCCCGAGGTCGCGCCGGTCGGCTGAACGACGAACGGGGTGCGACCACCGTGGTCGCACCCCGCTCGCATGTGTTGGTTCGTTGCTGGTTACTGGGACCTACGCACCGCGTTGCCCCTGCCCGTCCAACTGGTGGTCGGACGAGGGCTGCGTCGGGCGGGACGATGTCCCGACTGGTGACGCAGA
>CAYMGL010000150.1:0-6641 GCA_964389945.1 uncultured Actinomycetota bacterium | reverse complement strand
GCCGCGGACGGGCTGATCCTCGACCTCGAGGACGCCGTCGCGCCCGACGCCAAGGCTGCCGCCCGCGACCGCGTGGTCGCGGCTGCGGGCAGCGGCGAGTACGGCCGGCGGCAGGTGACCATCCGTGCCAACGGACTCGACAGCCCGTGGCACGACGACGACGTCGCCGCCATCGCCACCTCCGGCGCCGACGCGATCGTCATCCCGAAGGTCGACACGCGCGCCGACGTCGACACCGTCGACGAGGCCCTGCGCAGCGCGGGCGCGCCGGACGAGCTCGCCATCTGGGCGATGCTCGAGACACCGCGGGCCGTGGCGAACGCGGCGGACATCGCCTCGCACCCCCGGCTCGCCGTGCTCGTGATGGGCACCAACGACCTCGTCAAGGAGCTGCAGGCCGAGCACGTCCCCGGTCGCGGTCCGCTGCAGTACGCCCTGCAGGCCTGCGTCGCGGGTGCCCGGGTCGGCGGCGCCGCCATCCTCGACGGGGTCTTCAACGACCTCGGCGACGACGACGGCTTCGTCGCCGAGTGCGTCCAGGGACGGCAGTACGGGTTCGACGGCAAGACGCTGATCCACCCCAGGCAGCTGGAGCCGGCGAACACGACCTGGGCACCCGACGCCGACGCCGTCGACCACGCCGAGCGGGTCATCGCCGCCTTCGAGGAGGCAGAGCGCGAGGGGCAGGGCGTCGTGACCGTCGACGGTCGGCTGGTCGAGAACCTCCACGTCGAGCAGGCCCGTCGCGTCCTGGCGATCCACACCGCGATCTCCGCCTGAGCGGCATCGGCACGTCCAGCCGCACAGCCCCCTAGGATGCGCGCGAAGCAACAGGAGTCGAGGATGTCGGCACGTGCGCTCGTCAGCGGCCTCGCCGTCGCGCTCCTCGTCCTCGCCCCGGCCACGGCGCTCGCCGCGACGACCGACGGCGCGACGCTCAGCGGCGAGGTCTACCTCGACCTCGACGGCAACGGCACGCGTGACGCCGGCGAGCCCGGGCGCGCCGCGGTGCAGCTGACACTCCGGACCGACGCGACCATCCTCGACGCGACCGTGACCGGCGCGGACGGGAGTTGGGCGTTCAACAACGTCCCGGCGGGCACGCTCACGCTCGTCATCGAGCCGCCCAACGACCACGACATCACGGGCGGCACCGTCGCGGGCCTCTCGCCGTCCAGCGGCGAGGCGACGGTCGAGGTGAGCGGCGACGCGGAGCTCGGCGCGATCGGGCTCGGCTCGCCCGTGTCGTCCGGCCCGGACGTCGCAGCCACGGTCACCCACGTCGAGGACGGGAGCACCGACGACACCTTCGCGTGGTCGCTCACCGCCCTCAACCTCGGCCCTGACGGTGCCGATGGCCCCGTCGACCTGCGCGCCGTGCTGTCGGCCGGACACGAGGTCGTCGACGCCAGCGGCGACGGCTGGACCTGTGAGCTGTCGACCGCGATCGTGCTGTGCTCCACCACGAGCGACCTCGACGCCGGGACCGCGCTGCCCGTCGTGTCGCTGACCACGGCCGCGGCCGGGGACGTGGGCACCACGGTGACCACCACCGGGACGGTGCGCCTGGACGGCGTCTTCGACGGTGCGCCGCTGAACGACGAGGACGTCGCCTCGCACACGATCGGCACCGAGCTGGCCGCCGAGGACGTCGACGGCGACGGCACCGGCGACCTGACCACGGCCGGCGTGCGGGCCAGCGGGATGCTCGTCGCAGCGCTGCTGGCCCTGGTCGTCGGCGCCACCGCCGTCTCGGCCGGACGCCGCCCCGTCCGCCCGTGAGCGGGGCGGCCGTGAGCCGTCGCAGGCAGGGGGCCGGGCGGCTCGACCCGACCGTCCGCGGCCTGCTCCGGGCATTCCTCTCCCCCGCCGTCGCGGACCGGTACGCGTCCGCCCTGCAGCCGATCGCGGTCGCGGACCGAGACGCCGCCCTCGCGGGTGCCGTCTCGACCCTGCGGGCCCGCTTCTTCGTGCTGCCCGAGGAGATCGCGGTCGTCCTGGTCGAGGACGCCGGGTGGTCGGTCGCGGACGTCTCGACGATGCTCGGCCTGTCGGTCCCCGCGGTCCGCGCGGCGCTGCGGACCGAGGTCACCGAGCACCCCCGGCTCGGCGGCTCCCAGAGCCCGCCCGGTGACGAGGTGGACGACGAGGCGGCCGCCGTCGACGCGATGCTGGCCGACCTGCCGGTCCACCGCCGCGACGCGGCTGCCGCTGCAGCGGCGGCCGATGACGACGAGTCCGTCGACGTCGAGCTGTCGACCGTCCTGCCCGCCCACGTCGGACGGGCCGAGCTCGCGGCACGGGCCGCCCGCGCCGACCGGCTCCAGCGGCTGGTCGTCAACGGGACCATCATCGGCGTCCTCGGCGTGGTGGCCCTCGTCGTGGGCACGACGGCCCGGCCGCTGCAGGACGTGGCCGACCCCGACACGGTCGAGGTCGAACCCTCCCCGACGGCGGCACCCACGGCGACGCCCACGCCGACGCCGTCGGCCACACCGAGCCCGACGGCCCCCGAGGACGCCGGGACGGACGACGTCCCCGTGGGCGAGCCGACGCTCGAGGCGGCGCGGTTCGTCGCCTCGGTCGACCCGGCCACCGGCGAACCGGGGCCGACCCTCGACCCGGCGACCACCGACGACGACCCGCGGCTCTGGCTGCAGTTCTCGCAGCTGCCTGCCGACGACCCCGTGATCCTGCTCACGTTCACGGCGCCGTCGGGGCGCTCGACCGTCCGTCCCGTGCTGCTCTCGGAGCGGACGCCGCTGGCGTCCGTCCGGCTCCCCGACGAGCTCGGCCGTGCACCCGGCCGCTACGCGGTCCGCATCGAGGCACCCGGTCTGGCGCCGGTGACCCGCGACCTCGACCTGGTGGAGGCACCGACGGAGGCGTCGGGCTGAGGTCGCCGTCTCAGCCCGCCCGGCGCTCCTGACGGCCGAAGCGCGTGCGGCGGATGCGGTCGACGTACGCGTCCCCCTCGGCCGGTGAGGGGGCACCGCCACCGAACCGGGCCGGGACCCACCAGGCGCCGGCGGGGGTGCCGTCGGCGTAGGTGGTCACGAGGTCGTCGGCGAGCTCGCGCACGTGCTCGCGGAGCTCGGCGGTCACCGCCTCCGGGTCGCTGTCGGGGGCCGGGTGCAGCGGCGCGCCGTAGGCGACCGACACCGGGAGCCGCCACCGTGGCTGCGGGCGGTGCAGGACGGTGTGGAACCGGTGGCTGCCCCATGACGCCGATGGCAGGAGCGGCACACCGGCGGCGGCAGCCATCCGTGCCGCACCGGTCTTGAACGGGAGCAGCTCGAAGGCCGGCGAGATCGTCTGCTCGGGCAGCACCAGGACCAGCTCGCCCTGCTGGAGTGCCGTGACGGCCGCCCGGAGCGCGTCGGCGCCCTGCGCGCGGTAGACCGGGATGTGCTCGGCCGCATGCATGACCCGACCGAAGACCGGGACCTCGAACAGGGTGTCCTTCGCCAGGATCCGCACGGGCCGACCGTGGCGGTAGTACGCCTCGCGGCCGATCGTGAAGAAGTCCCAGAAGCCGATGTGGTTCGCGGCGATGACCGCACCGCCGCGCACCGGCAGGTGCTCGGCCCCGCGCACGTCGAACTGCCACCGCTGGAGGTCCATCGTCCGGAACGCGATCCAGGCCGCGGTGCGGTAGGTCAGCGAGGCACCCGGCACGGCCGGATCGAGCGGTGGTCTGTAGCGCGGCACCGGTCCCCGTCCGTCCTCGACGTGTGCGGCGTTCGGACTCGCGACCCTACTGGTTGGCCCCGCGGCCGGGCCGGACCACCGGGCCCGGCCGCTCCAGCAGTCGGGACAGCACGACGGTGCTGCGGGTCTTGACGACGAAGTCGTGCCCGCGGATGCGCTCGAGCACCTGCTCCAGGTGCGCCGTGTCGCGCACCGCGACGTGCAGCAGCGCGTCCGCCTCGCCCGTCACGGTGTACGCAGCGACGACCTCGGGCAGCAGACCCATCGCGTCGCGGATCGCGCTCGGCGCGACGCTGCCCTCGCAGAACAGTTCGACGAACGCGCCGGTGGAGCGGTCGACCGCAGCCGCCGAGACGCGTGCGCCGAAGCCGGCGATCACCCCGTCGTCGAGCAGGTGGTCGACGCGGCGCTTCACCGCCGGCGCAGACAGGCCGACGCGGTCGCCCAGCTCGCGGTAGCTCGCACGGCCGTCGTCGACCAGGAGCGCAACGATCATCCGGTCGATCTCGTCCATGCGCAACGATCCTTCACCACGACGCAAGTCATCGGCAGTGATCACCGGCGTGGTGGGAGCGTAGCGTCGCTATCCACACCGACCGGGAACGCACACCAGGAGCACACATGACCGCGACCGACATCGTCCGCACGCGCCGGGCCACGGGACTGCGGCGGTACCTCGTGGCCTCGCCGGCGCACGTCGAGGTCACGTACGCGATCAACCCCTGGATGGACCCCGACGCACCCTTCGACCCCGAGCGGGCCAACGCCCAGTGGCGGACACTGGTCGCGACCCTCACCGCACTGGGCCACCGCGTCGACGTGCTGCCGCCGCTCGCCGGGCTCCCGGACCTGGTGTTCGCCGCGAACGGCGCCCTGGTCCTCGGGCGGCGCGCCCTGCTGTCACGCTTCGCCCACCCGCAGCGCCAGCCGGAGGCACCCCACCACCGGGCGTGGCTGCAGCAGCAGGGGGTCGACGTCGTCGAGGCCACCGCACCCTGCGAGGGCGAGGGTGACCTGCTCGTCGTCGGCCGCCGGGTCCTGGCGGGCCACGGCTTCCGCACGTCCCTCGCGGCGCACGACCAGGTGCGCGCCATCACCGACCGCGAGGTGGTGTCGCTGGAGCTCGCCGACCCGCGGTTCTACCACCTCGACACGGCGCTCGGCGTGCTCGACGACGACACCGTCGCCTGGTTCCCACCGGCCTTCACGGCAGCCGCCCGCGACACCGTCCAGCGCCTCTACCCGGACGCGGTCGAGGTCGACGAGCACGACGCGCTGCTGCTCGGCTGCAACCTCGTCAGCGACGGTCGCCACGTCGTCGTCCCCAGCGGCGTGCAGCGGCTGGCCGCCGACCTCGCGGCGCGTGGCCTGACCGTCGTGCCCGTCGACCTGTCGGAGCTGCTGCTCGCCGGTGGCGGCCCCAAGTGCTGCGTCGCGGAGCACCACGCGGCCTGATCGTCAGCGCGGCACTGCTGCCCGCGCCTCGTCGAGCAGCGCCTGTGTGCGTCGTCGCAGCTCGGCCGTCGCCGCCACGGGGTCGTCGTCCGGCGGCACGGCCAGCGGCTCCCCCACGCGGACGGTCACGGGCAGCCGCCAGCCGCGACGCACCGAGGCCGGCCGGCCGGTCGTGGCGAAGCGGTGGCTCCCCCACGAGGCCGTGGGCACCACGGGGACACCCGCTGCCTGTGCCATGCGCACCGCCCCGGTGCGGAACGGCAGCAGGTCACCGGAGCGCGAGATGGTGCCCTCCGGTGCGACCATGACCAGATCACCCGCACGCAGGGCCGCGACCGCCTCGTCCAGGGCGGCAGCACGGCCGTCCTCGGAGCCGCGCTCGACCGGGATGCACCGCACGCGGCGGAACAGCCAGCCCAGCACGGGACGGTCCCACAGCGACCGGAGCGCGAGGAAGCGGACCATCCGGCGCCGCTCCAGGTGGATCGGGAGCGCCGTGACGGCGAAGTCCACGTGGCTGGTGTGGTTCCACGTCACGACGACGCCGCCCGCCGGGAGTCGGTCGAGCCCGCGCGCATCGATGCGCCACCGCAGCAGCCTCGACACGGCCACGACCAGTGCCGCGACGAACCGATAGCCCCGCGGGGGCCGGTCACGCCGGCTCACGATGCCGTGCTGTCACCGCGTGACCGGCGCAGGTGGAACCGGGCCTGGTGGGCGGCGACGACCTGTTCGTGGTCGGGCGCGCTGCCGCCGAGCCGGCGCGGCACCCACCAGTCGTCGCCGGGCGTCGGTCGGTCGGGGTAGCTGCGCTGGACGTCCTCGACCTCGGCCGCCATGCGCGACTCGAGCCTGGCGAGCAGCGCGGGCACGCCCTCACCGGGCCGGGGCACCACCGGTTCGCAGTAGCGGATCACCACGGGCAGCCGCCGGCGGGGACGCTGCGGCCGACCCTTCGTGAACGCCCGGTGCGAGCCCCAGCCGATCGCCGGCACGATCGGCACGCCTGCCTCGAGCGCCATCCGTGCGACGCCCGGCTTGAACGGCAGCAGCTCGAAGCTCTCGCTGATCGTCTGCTCTGGCGCCACGGCCACCAGCTCACCCCGCTCCAGCGCCTCCACGGCCGCCGAGTACGCGTGGGCGCGTGACGACCCCCCGGCCGCTCGGCGCTCGACCGGGACGGCACCAGCACCACGCACGAGCCAGCCCGAGGCCCAGTGGCGGAACAGCTCGGCCTTGGCGAGGAAGCGGACGGGGCGTCGCTGCTCGACCACCGGCGCCCAGGCGACGAACACGGCGTCGACGTGGCCGTGGTGGTTGAACGCCAGCACGGCACCGCTGTCGGGCAGGTGCTCGCGCCCCTCGACGAGCACGTCCCACCCGAGCACGCGGAGGAAGAGGACCCGGGCCACGACCCGGATCGCGCGCCAGAACCCGCCGAACTCCCGCATGCCCCGAGCGTACGGACGACGAGG
>CAYMGL010000149.1:0-6661 GCA_964389945.1 uncultured Actinomycetota bacterium | reverse complement strand
TGTTCGGCATCCCGTTCTCCGAGCAGTACGGCGGCATGGGTGGCGACTACCTGTCGTTGTGCCTCGCCATCGAGGAGCTCGGCCGGGTCGACCAGTCGATCGGCATCACGCTCGAGGCAGGTGTCGGGCTGGGTGCAGCGCCGCTGCACGACTTCGGGACCGAGGAGCAGAAGCAGCGGTGGCTGCCTGAGCTGTGCCGTGGAGAGAAGCTCGGTGGCTTCGGTCTCACCGAGGCCGGCGGCGGCACGGACAACTGGGGGACCGCGCGCACGAAGGCCGTGCTCGACGGTGACGAGTGGGTGATCAACGGCTCGAAGCAGTTCATCACCAACGCCGGCACGGACATGACGTCGATCGTGACGATCACGGCGTGGACCGGCGAGAACGAGATGACCTCGATCATCGTGCCCGCCGGCACGCCCGGGTTCACCGTCGCGCCGCCCTACGACAAGGTGGGCTGGCACTTCTCCGACACGCGCGAGCTGATCTTCGACGACTGCCGTGTCCCGGCCGAGAACGTCCTCGGGGAGCGCGGTGCGGGGCTCCAGCAGTTCCTCGCCACGCTCGACGACGGCCGCATCGCGATCAGTGCGCTGGCCGTCGGGCTCATCCAGGGCTGCGTCGACGAGTGCACGCGCTACGCCAACGAGCGCGAGGCCTTCGGCAAGCCGATCGGCAAGCACCAGGCGATCGCGTTCAAGATCGCCGACATGGAGGTCGCCGCGCAGACGGCCAGGTACATGTACTGGAACGCCGCGTGGCGCAAGCAGGAGGGGCTGCCGTACAAGAAGGAGGCCAGCATCGCGAAGCTGTACTCCTCCGAGCAGGCGGTCGACGCGGCGCGGCAGGCGGCCCAGGTCTTCGGCGGCTACGGGTTCACGACCGAGTACCGGGTCGGACGCTTCTACCAGGACGCGAAGATCCTCGAGGTCGGCGAGGGCACGAGCGAGATCCAGCGCACCCTCATCTCGCGCGACCTCGGCGTCGGTGTGTGATGTCGGCGCTGCCGCCGCTCGCGTTCGACGACGAGGCCTGGGACCGGCTCTGGGAGCGCGAGTTCGACCACCTCGACCGCTACCGGTACGGCCGGTCGGTCTGGCTCGCCGAGCTGCCCGAGGACGTGCTCGGACGGCGGGTCGTCCCGGAGCTCGCACGGCGGTGGCGACGCCGCGCGGTCGTCTACGCGGTGGCGTGGGCGGCGTTCACGCTGTTCTGGCTCGCGATCGGGATCGACACGGTCGCGCGGTACGGCGGTGAGGGGTCGCGGCTGCCGTGGCAGCTCGCGACGGTCGGTGCGACGGTCATCGGCGGCTGCCTCGCCGCACGGGCGTGGTTCCGTCGCACGGCCGCCGGGGTCTAGCGGGCGGCGTCACGGATGCGGTCGAGCAGGCCGGCGAGCGCCACCGAGCGTGCGACGGGCCGCAGCGGGGTCGCACCGCCGACCAGGACGTCGCGGACCTCGGCGACGAGGCCGGCGTACGCGTTGCCGGTGCCGGTCTCGACGCGGGTGACGACGCCGTGGCGGTCACGCACGGCGTAGTCGTGGTCGGCCTCGTCCGGTGTGGCGTGTCGCTCGGGGACCTCGATCGCCGACGTCGGCCCGAGCAGCTCCAGTCGCTGCCGCTCCGGGCCGGCGAAGTCGACGTGGAACGCCATCGTCGTCCCGTCCGCCCAGGTCAGCAGGGCTGCCATCGCCTGGTCGACCTCGTCGCCCGGGTCCCCGACCCACCGCGCCGTCGCGGCGACGTCGACCGGCTGCTCCTCGCCGTCCCAGCCCATCGCCATGAGCATCGGCTCGAGGCAGTAGATGCCCAGGTCGAGCAGGGCACCGCCGCCGTTGGCGGCCGACCAGCGGTGGTTGTCCTCGTCGAGGAAGCCGTCGAACCTGGCCTCGCCGTGCCGCAGCGGTCCGCCGAGCGCACCCTCGGCGACCGCGTCCAGCACGGCCCGGCTGCGGGGGTGGAACGGGGACATGTACGCCTCGAGCAGCACGACACCGGCGTCCGCACAGGCCTCCGCCATCCGTCGGGCCGAGGCGCGGTCGATCGCCAGCGGCTTCTCGCACACCACGTGCTTGCCGGCCTCGGCGCAGGCGACGACCCACGCCTCGTGGAGGTGGTTCGGCAGTGGCACGTAGACGACGTCCACCTCCGGGTCGTCGAGGACGGCGGCGTAGTCGTCCGAGCGCCGCGCGCCCGCGAGCTCGGGCAGGTCACCCGGGGTGCGCGACGCCTCGTGCACGAGCGCCACGCCGTCGGTGGCGAGGATCGCGGCGCGCCACGCGAGGCGGTGCACCATCGAGGTGGCGCCGATGACCCCGAAGCGCAGCGTCATGCCGGTGTGACGGGTGTGCCGCCGCCGTGGGCCGAGGTGTGTGCGGCGTGGAGCACCGCGACCAGGTCACGCACCTCGCGCGGGTCGACCGGCACCGGGTCGCCGAGCTGCAGGTGGTCCGCGAGCGCCCGGTGGAACGGGTGGCTCGGCGACGGCAGCACGGGCACCTCGGTCTCGTGCAGCCCCCAGCCGGGCTGGTGCAGCGCGAGCCGGAGCCGTGCGGGGCCCTCGGCGTGGTGGTGCTCCGTGCGCTCGTGGCCGTGCTCGGGCGTGACCGTCTCCTCGACGACCGGTGCGTAGTGGCCGACGAGGGTCCCGCTCGTGCCCTGCACGACGTACTTCGGCCGGCGGACGGCGAGGACGTCCGAGTCGAGGAACTCCGCCTCGCGGCCGTCCTCGAACGCGAGCCTGACCCGCACCTGGTCGAGGTTCGTGACGTCGTGCCACACGCGGCCGTGACCGGTGCCGGTCACGCTGACGGGCTGGGCGTCGAACAGCCGCAGCTGCTGGTCGATCAGGTGGGCACCCCAGTCGTACAGGCGCCCCCCGGAGACGCTCACCTCCGAGTGCCACAGCCGGCAGGGGTGCTCGAAGCCGCCGACGAACGTCTCGACGTTGAACACGTCGCCGAGCGTGCCCTCGGCGACCAGACGACGGATGGCGCGGTAGTCCGCGTCCCAGCGACGGTTCTGGTGGACGGTCAGCAGCCGGTCGACGTCGGCCGCGGTGGCCAGCAGGTCGTCGGCCTCGGCGGCGGTGAAGCACAGTGGCTTCTCGACGACCACGTGGCGACCCGACCGCAGTGCCTCCCTGGCCAGCTCGTGGTGCGTGGACGGCGGCGTCGCGATCACGACGACGTCGACGTCGTCGTCCTCGAGCAGCTGCTGCACGTCGGTGTGCAGCCCCACGCCCGGGAAGCGTGCACCGGCGTCCTCGAGCCGGCCGGGGTTCGTCTCGGCCACCGCTGCGAGCCGCAGCCCCTCGACGCCTGCGCTGGCCGTGGCGTGCAGCCAGCCCATGCCGCCGTGCTGGCCGTAGCCGACGATGCCGATGCCGAGCTCGTCGGTCGGCGGCGTCACCCCGCGGACCACCCGCGCCAGGACGGTCGCGAGCGGGTCCGGGTCGGGCTGGAGGTCGGGGTCGGGCACCTGGCCGAGACTCACGACGGCACCGTCGCCGTGCGGCTTCACGGCCGCCACGGACTGCTCGCCGTAGCCGAGCCGCGTGCGTAGCAGCGACCGGGCGTCGTCGAGGATCGCGAACGGCGCGACGCCGCCGCGGTGGACGTGCTCGGCCGGGAGGTTGCGCGCCAGGGGATCGGTCGTCGGCTCGACCACGACCTCCCCGTGCTCGGCCGGTTCGAGGGGCCGGACACCCGTCAGTGCACGCCAGTCGGCACCGTCCGGTGGACCGACCACGGCCAGGACCGCGCCGGCCCGGGCGCGCCCCAGCAGTTCGGCCGGGTCGTCGTGGACGGGGTCGACGAGATGGTGGCTCCCCACGCGGGTCGAACTGCTCATGCGGATGTCCTTGCTCGCCCACGACGCTAGTTCGCCGGGCCTGCCCGTCCGGTCGGGAAGCATCCATGCCCCCGTGACGGTCAGCCGGCCCCGCCCGGTGGGTGGTCGGCGAGCGCCCCGGCGTCGCTGCCCACGACGTCCGCGCCGTCGGTGACGGCGGCACCCGTCGCGACGATGGCCTGGACCGCCGCATCGCTGCGGTCGCCGTCGCGCACGGCACGGACCTGGACGTCTGCCGCAACCAGGCGCCCGATGAGGTCGACGGCCGTCCCGTCGGGGAGGTGCGCCGCGACGATCGCGAGGTCACCGGCGACCAGCGGCTCCTCGGCCAGCAGCTGCTCGGCATCGGCGAGGGTGCCGGCTGCCCGGACCTGCAGCTCGCCACGTGTCCGTCGCTCGACGGCGCTGCGGTAGCGCGACCGCACCTCGGGGTCGGGGTCCACGAGGAGGACCCGTCGGCGCTCGCGCGGCACGGCCGGCAGGCGGACGTTGATGCGGGCGCCACCCTGCTCGGCGCGGTCGGCCCAGATGCGACCGCCGTGCCGTTCCGTGATCGCCCGAGAGGTCGCGAGCCCCATGCCGATCCCCACGGAGCCGCGGGAGCCGCGCACGCCGGCGGTGAACACGTCCGGCGCGACACCGTCGGGGATGCCGGGCCCGTCGTCGCTCACGGTCAGGTGGACGCCGTCGTCGGTCTCGGTCGCGTCGATCCAGACGTTGGCATCGCGCTCGCCGTCGGCTGCGTGGCGCAGGGCGTTGCCGAGCACGTTGCCGAGCAGCTGCCCGAGCAGGACCTCGTCGCCCTGCACCATCGGCAGCAGCGCTGCCGTGTGGACGGTGACGTTGCGGGCGCTGATGGCGGCCGACGCGTCGTCGAGCACGCCGCGGACGACCCTGTCGAGGTCGACCGGGACGAGGTCCAGCTCGACGGTCCCGATGCGCGCGTGGTCGTGGAGCCGGTCGAGCAGGCGCAGCGAGCGGGAGATCGACCGGTGCAGTGCGTCGAGCAGCGGCCCGGGCGAGCGCTCCTCGTCGTCCTCCTGCAGGGTGTCGACGATCGTGAGTGCGGTGGCCATCGGCGAGCGCAGGTCGTGGGCGGCCAGGGCGAGGAACTCGTCGACCGTGGCGCGGGCCGCCTCGAGGTTGCGGCTGGTCTGCTCGAGCATGGTGGCGGCGCGCTCCGCCCGCCCGGACGCCGCCTCCCGCAGCCGGCGATCGTTCGTCCGGCGGCGGTACGACACGATCTGGTCGCGCAGGATCGGCACGAGGTGCTCCAGGCGTGCGACGTCCGCCTCGGTCCACGCGCGCGCCTGATCGTCGATCGCGCACAAGGAGCCCAGCACGCTGCCGTCCTCGTCGGTGATCGGCACGCCGCAGTAGGCAGTGACGCCGAGGTCCTCGATCGCCTCGTTGTCGCGGAGGCGCTCGTCCGCCCGAGCGTCGGTGACGACCAGTGGCCGCTCGTCGGTGACGACGTACTGGCAGAAGCTGTGGGACAGCGGCGTCCGGCGCAGCGTCCGCCACGGCTCCTCGAGGCCGGCCGCGCCGGAGAACACCTGCTCGTCCTCGAGCACGGTCGACACGAGTGCGACGGGGACGCCCATCGTCAGCTGGACGAGCTCGGCGAGGTGGTCCAGCAGCGCCGCCCGCTCGGGAGCGAGGAGGCCCGACTCGTCGACGGCAGCGAGCCGCCGGTCGTCGCCGAGTTCCATGATCTGCCTGTCGGGTGGTCCGAGACGGGACTGCTCGGACGCGGGTCCCCTCTATCCTCACGGACCGGAGCACGGCAACCTACAGCGCGCGGAGCCCTCTCGTGGCCGATCGCTACACCTCCCAGATCGCCCTCCTGCTCGACCATCCGGCCGGTCCGGTCGACGAGATCGTCAAGCGGGCGGGGGCAGCCGGTGACGTCGACCGGGGGACGCCGGTCCGGGGCGACGGCGCAGAGGCGATGGAGGTCAACTGGGGCGGCCGCATGCAGCGGGCCGTGATCCGACGCGTCAGCGAGGACGGCCGCCACCTGCTGCGCACGGAGGCCTACGTCGGTGACGGCGGGCCCAGGGAGGGGATCAAGCGCCAGGTGCTGCTGCTCCAGGGGCTGGCGCGCCACGTCGAGGGCGTCAGCGGCGTCGTCGACCTCGAGGCACGGCTCGAGCACGACCTCGCGTGGCTCAACCGCGCCGCCGTCGCGGGGGTCCCGCTCGACGAGCTGATCAACCACGAGGCTGACGGGCTCGGTGTGCAGTGGCTCCACACCCACGGCGCCGCCCGGTTCGACGTGCCGGACCTGGAGCTGTACGGACTCTCGGCCGGGCAGGTCGAGGCTGCCTCCACCGCGCTGCGCCACGTCCACGAGCAGCTGCTCGCCCGCGGCCTCGAGTCCGAGCTGTCCCTGCCGAGCGGGCAGCCGGTCTACCTCGTACCGGTGCTCGAGGCGTGGCAGCACAGCGACCTCGACTGGCCGGGTGTCGGCCGGGCGGGCAAGGATCGTGGCCCGGGTCTCGACGGACCACGGGCCACGTTGTCGCTGCTCCACAAGCCCCGGTTCGGCCGTTTCAAGGTCGACCTGGAGGGCGTGCGCGAGGTCCTGCCGGTCAGCTGACGGCAGGCGTCGGGGTCAGTGGGCCACCTCGTAGCCCTGCTCCTCGATGGCGGCCTCGAGCTGCTCGACCGAGATCGAGTCGTCGTGCTCGACGGTGACGTTGGTCGCCTCGAGCGAGACGGTCGCGGCGTTGACGCCCTCCATGGGCTGCAGCGCGCCCTCGATGGACGAGACGCAGTGGCCGCAGTGGACCTCGGGGACGGAG
>CAYMGL010000148.1:0-6779 GCA_964389945.1 uncultured Actinomycetota bacterium | reverse complement strand
CCATGTTGCGGCCGATCTCACCGAGCCCTCCGAGGAAGCCGACGGTGACGGGCGGTGCGGTGCTCACGTGTTGTTCCTGAGCGTCTCGGTGGCGGTGACGACGGCGTCGACGGTGGCCGGGTCGGCCGCGGCCAGGGGCTGGCGGACCGGGCCAGCCGGCAGCCCGTAGTGGGCCAGCGCCCCCTTGAGCGGCCCCGGCGACGGCTCGCTGAACAGCGCGGCGACCAGTGGCAGCAGCTGCTGGTGGATGACCGTGGCCCGCTGCGGGTCCTTCGTGGCCGCGACGCACAGCTCGGCCAGCTGCGGTCCGACGAGGTGGGACGCGACCGACACGATGCCGCTGGCGCCGACCGCGAGCAGGGGCAGGTTCAGCTCGTCGGCCCCCGAGTACACCTCGAAGCCGCCCTCGACCCCGGCCGTCTCGCGCAGCAGGTTGCCGGCCTTGACGACGCCGCCCGTGGCGTCCTTCACCCCGGCGACGTCCGGCCGCTGGGCGAGCTCGACCAGGACGTCGAACGGGATCTCGACACCCGCTCGGCCGGGGATGTCGTACAGCAGCACCGGCACCTCGGCGACGTCGGCGACGGCCCCGAAGTGCGCGAGCTGCCCCTTGCCGTCGGGCTTGTTGTAGTACGGCGTCACGACGAGCACCCCGTCGACGCCGGCGCCGTTGGCGCGCTCGGTCATCTCCAGGGCGTGCCGCGTGTCGTTGGAACCCGTGCCGACCATGACCTGCGCGTCGCCGTCCACGGCGTCGAGCACGGCGCCGAGGAGCTCCCAGGTCTCCTCGCCGTGGAGGGTCGGGGACTCCCCGGTCGTCCCCGCCACGAGCACGCAGTCGGTGCCGGTGTCGACGAGGTGGCGGGCCAGCCGTTGGGCGCCGTCGAGGTCGAGCCCCCCGTCGGCGGTGAACGGCGTTGCCATGGCGGTGGCGACGTGACCGAAGACGGGCATCTGTGCGGCTCCCTGACGGCGGCGGACGGCGGCGCCCGGAGCGGCGCGGCCACGCACACCAGCCCCCTCGAGGGACCAGCGCGCCCGGCCGTATCCTAACGGCGCCGAGCCCGGACCCGGCCTCCTGACCGATCGTCGAGGACCCCCAGTGACATCGCTCACCCCGCTGCTCGCCCACGCCCTCTCCCCCGACAACCCGTGGATCGGCCCGATGACGATGGCCGCCGCGGTGCTGCTGGTGACCTTCGTGCTGGTCGTGCTGGACCGGGTCGAGATCGACGCGCCGGGTGACCTGCTGCTCCCGACGGCGGCAGCAGTGCTCGTCGCTGGCCTCGCCGGCTCGGTCGGCGGGGACGTCGTCCTCGACCAGGGCCGTTGGGCGGTCCCCGCGGGCATCGTCGTGCTCGTCGCACTGCTCCTCGCTGCGTTCCGTGACGTCGAGTACACGCCGACGTCGCGCAGCACGTTCGCTGTGCTGGGCCTGGCGGTCGTCGCCGCGGCAGCACTGTTCCAACCGCTGGACAGCGCGTGGTTCCCGGAGGAGGACGACGTGCCGCTGCCCATCCCGGACGACGCGACCGTGGCCGCCGAGGTCCTCGAACCGCTGGCTGCCGACGGGACGGTCCTCGTGCTCGTGACGCTGGAGGGCGCGACGTTCGGTGACAACGTGGGCGGCGAGCGTCCGGACGACCCCGAGACGGGTCTCAGTCCACGGTTCCAGGTCGGCCCGATCTACCTCCAGCCGCCGATCCCCGCCGAGTGCGCGTCGGCGCCGGACTGCACCGAGGCGGCGTTCGAGCTGACGCTGCCATCGGGCTTCGTCGACGACCCGCCGGAGACGCTCGTCGTCGAGATGCTCACGGCCGACCGGCTCCCCTTCGCACCGCCCGTCCAGGCGCGGTTCGAGCTGCCCGTGGACCAGTGACCGCGCGGTAGGGTCGCCGCGAGGCGCAGCAAGGACCAGACGTGACGACCGACGTGGCGACCCGACAGGACACGGACGACGCGACGGCGACGGTCCCCGACGCCGCGGTCATCGCCGACAGCGTGTCGCCGGCCGGGGTGCGGCTGACCACGATCGAGGTGACGCTGCACCGGTTCGTGCTCGCCGAGCTGAACACCCACCGGGTCTTCTCGCGCAACTCCGCCTCGTCGCGCGCCATCCCCGTCCGCAAGCAGGTCGCCCGGGTCGTCGACGACCCCGCGCTGCCGGTCGAGTTCGGCTCGAACCAACGCGGGATGCAGGCCGGCGACCCGCTCGAGGGCGAGGAGCACGACCAGGCGCTCGCCGCGTGGCTCCAGGCCCGCGACCAGGCCGTCGCGGCCGTGGAGCAGCTGCAGGAGCTCGGCGTCCACAAGCAGGTCACCAACCGCCTGCTCGAGCCCTTCATGTGGCACACCGTGATCGTGACCGCGACCGAGTGGGACGGGTTCTGGGAGCAGCGCTGCTCACCCCTCGCCCAGCCCGAGATCCGCGTCGCGGCCGAGGCGATGCAGGCCGCGTACGACGCCTCCACACCGACGCCCCTGGCGGCGGGCACCTGGCACACGCCCTACCTGCGCGAGGAGGACGGTGACCTCGACGCCGAGACGGCGCGCCAGGTCTCGGCAGCGCGCTGCGCCCGGGTCAGCTACCTCACCCACGACGGCCGGCGCGACATCGAGAAGGACCTCGAGCTGTACGAGCGACTCGTGACGGCCCGCCCGCCGCACTGGTCGCCGCTCGAGCACGTCGCGACGCCGGCGGCCGAGGGCGAGCGCACGCTCGGCAACCTGCGCGGGTGGCGGCAGCTGCGCCACGAGGTCGTCGAGTACTGACAGGTGGCGCGCTGGCGGCCGTGCCAGCGCACGCGATCGGCCGACTGGACCGGGACGAACATCCTCTCCTGACAAATCGTGCTCAAGTCCGTGGCGAGAAGCGACGAAGGGGGGAGGAGAACCCCTTCCGGAGGTACCCGTATGCAGGCGCGCCTGAAGATCATCACCGTGCTCGTCACGATGACCGCCATGTTCGCGATGCTGCCGGCCCTCAGCGCCGTCGCGGCGGAGCCGCTCGACGACGGCGCCTACACGGTGGTCGCCGGTGGCGAGACGCTCGCGCTGCAGGTCACCGACGGTCAGGCGCTCGTCGCGGACACGCCGGGCGTCGAGTGGTTCTTCGACTACAACGAGGACGGCCGGGTGCTGGACGAGTTCGACCTCGTCGTGGACGGCCTCGCCTACGAGGTCGAGATCGGTGAGGACGGGACCGCGTTCGTGAAGCCCCACGACGACGACTTCGTGCCGACGCCGCCCGCTCCCGAGCCGACGCTGGCCGTCGAGGAGCCGGACGACGACGAGGACGACGAGATCGAGGCCGTCGAGGAGCCCGAGGACGACGAGGCCGAGGACGACGGCAACGGTGCGCTGGTCTCGGCCGTCGCCAAGTGCGCGCCCACGGGTCGCACCGCTCGCGAGGCCGGCATGCCCAACCACGGTGAGGTCGTCAGCGCGGTCGCGCAGGGGACGCCGCTCACCTTCACCGTCGCCGAGGTGGCCTACACGATCGACGGTGAGGCTGGCGCCGAGGCCGTCTGCGCCACGCTCGCCGAGGCCCTCGCAGCCGGTGAGGCAGCAGCCGAGGCCGCGGCGGCCGAGGAGGGCGACGAGGCACGACGCGGCAACGGCAACGCCAAGGCGAAGGCCGACGACGGAGCCGACGACGGCGAGGGGTCGGACGGCGAGGACGCACCTGCCGACGAGGCGCCCGGCAAGTCCGGCGACGCACCGGGCAAGGGCAAGAAGGGCGCCGGCGACTGACGCCCGCCACCACCACGGACGCCGCCCCCGCGAGGGGCGGCGTTCGTCGTCAGACCGCCTCGTCGTGGGCACCCCGACGGCCGGGCAGCTCCCGGTCGAGCAGGAGCGTGGCCGAGCGACTCTCGGCGACCATCTCGAGCTCGGCGATGATCGTGCGCACCGCGGCCTCCTCGCCGACCTGCTCCTCGAGGAAGCGCGTCAGCAGCGGGATGGCACGGATGTCACCCTCGGCCTGGGCACTGCGGTAGAGCTCGCCGATGGCCTCGGTCACCCGTTCCTCGTGCGACAGGGCGGCGCGGAACACCTCGACCAGCCCCTCGAAGTCACGGGCCGGTGCCGGCAGCGGCTGCAGGGTCACCTCACCGCCGCGGTCGAGCACGTGGTCGATGAAGATGTCGGCGTGCTCGTTCTCCTCGTCGGCCTGCGAGGCGAGCCACTGGGCCGAGCCGGTGTAGTCGTGCTCCTCGGCCCAGATCGCCAGCTGGCGGTAGGCCCGGGCGGACTCCTGCTCCAACGCGATCTGGTCGTTGAAGGCGGCCACCAGCTTCTCGTTCACCTGCACTCCTCGTGTGAGACACGGCGAGCGTATGGGCACCGGACCAGGAGCGATGCGACGGGTCCCGCCCGTCGCCGGCAGGAGGCGGCAACGGGGAGACCGGGCCCCAGCGGCCCCGACGGCTACCGTCCCCCGCTCATGCCGGGGGGGCACATGAACCAGGGAGAACGACCGGATCCAGCAGTGCTGCGCACGATCGAGCAGCGCATCCTGTGGCTGGCGGTCCGCATCGTCGATCACGCCAACCGGCGGGCGGACACCACGATCAAGGTCGGCGGGCACCAGGCCTCCAGCGCCTCGATGGTCAGCCTCATGACGGCGCTGTGGTTCGGCCACCTCGACGGGCAGGACAAGGTCGCCATCAAGCCCCACTCCTCGCCGGTCTACCACGCCATCAAGTACCTCACGGGCGAGCTCGACCGGTCATGGCTGACGACCCTGCGGGCGAAGGGGGGCCTGCAGGCGTACCCCAGCCGCACGAAGGACCCGGACGTGGCCGACTTCTCGACGGGGTCGGTCGGACTCGGTGCCGTCGCACCGCTGTTCGCCGCCGCGGCCCGCCGCTACGTCGACGCCCACTTCCCGGACGCCGCAGGGGCCGACGCCGACGGCCGACCCCCGCGCTTCATCGCCACGGTCGGGGACGCCGAGCTCGACGAGGGCAACGTCTGGGAGGCGATCGCCGACCCGGCCATGCAGGGGCTCGGCAACGTCACGCTCGTGGTGGACCTCAACCGCCAGAGCCTCGACCGCGTCGTGCCGGCGATCCAGGCGACGCGACTGCAGCGCTTCTTCGCCGACGCCGGGTGGCACGTGACCCAGGCCAAGTACGGCAGCCGCCTGGCCGCGGCGGACGAGATCGTGCGCACCCGCATCGACGAGCTCTCCAACGAGGCCTACCAGGAGCTGTTCACCCTGAGCGGCGACGAGCTGCGAGCCGCCTTCACCCGCCATGCCGACAAGGCTGTCGCCCGTGCCCTGGACGACGTGACCGACGACGACCTCCCGGGACTCCTGTTCGACCTCGGGGGCCACGACCACGGCGTCCTGCTGGACCGCTTCGCCGAGTGCGACGCCGAGCAGGACCGTCCGAGCGTCCTGTTCGCGTACACGATCAAGGGCTGGGGCCTGCCGATGGCCGGCGACCCGCTCAACCACGCGGCCCTGCTCACGACGGCGCAGGTCGATGCCCTGCGCGACCGCGTGGGACTGGACGAGGCCACCGAGTGGGACCGCTTCGACCCCGACTCCCCCGCCGGCCGGCTGTGCGCCGAGGTCGGTGCCGAGGTCAACAACGAGCCGCCACCGCCTCGCCCCGTGGTGGCCGTGCCGGACGGCGTGGCCGACTTCCGTCCCAGCGGGACCACCTCCACCCAGGAGGCGTTCGGCCGGGTGCTGACACGGCTCGCCGCCCACGACGACGTCGCGCGGCGCATGGTCACGACCTCACCGGACGTGTCGATCTCGACCAACCTCGGCGGCTGGATCAACAAGCTGGGCGTCTTCGCACCCGAGGAGGTCGACCCCCACGGTGGCGACGAGCGGCTGCTGCAGTGGGCGCCCAGCCCGGCCGGTCAGCACGTCGAGCTGGGCATCAGCGAGATGAACCTCTTCCTCATGCTCGGGGCGCTCGGGCTCAGCCACGAGCACCACGGCGAACTGCTGCTGCCGATCGGGACGGTGTACGACCCGTTCGTGCTGCGCGGCCTCGACGCGTTCATCTACGGCCTCTACAACGGCGCCCGGTTCGTCGTCGCGGGGACGCCCAGCGGCGTGACGCTCGCGCCCGAGGGCGGTGCCCACCAGTCGATCATCACGCCGAGCGTCGGCGCGGAGCTGCCCGGCGTCGACGCGGTCGAGCCGGCCTTCGCGACCGAGGTCGACTGGCTGCTGTGCGACGCGCTGCGGCAGGTCGGTGGGCCGGGACCCGACGAGGACGCGCAGGCCGAGCGGCGCAGCTGCTACCTACGGCTGTCGACGCGACCCGTCGACCAGGCCCCGTTCGGTGCCGCGCTCGAGCGGCTCGGGGCGGACCGGCTGCGTCGGGACGTGCTGGCCGGCGGCTACCGCCTGGTCGACGGGCCGCCCGACGACCGCCCCGGCGTCACGATCGCCACCACTGGTGTGAGCGCCGTCGAGGCGGTCGCGGCGGCCGAGGAGCTCGACCGGGAGGGCGTCCGGGCGACGGTGCTCATGCTGACGTCCTCGGACCGTCTGCACCGCGGGTGGCGGCAGACGTTCACGACGGCCGTCCGCACGGCTCGCGTGACGCGTCGGGTCAGCCACCTCCACCGACTGGTGCCGGCCGCCGAACGGTCGCGGCCGATCGTGAGCGTCCACGACGCCGCACCCACCACGCTCGCCTGGCTCGGTTCGGCACTGGGCACCACGCAGCTCACGCTCGGCGTCGACCGCTTCGGCGAGTCCGGCACGATCGAGGACCTGCACCGCGCCGTCGGGATCAGCGCCG
>CAYMGL010000147.1:0-6789 GCA_964389945.1 uncultured Actinomycetota bacterium | reverse complement strand
TCGACGTCCGCTCGGCGACCGCCTCGACCGTGGCGCTGCGCAGTGCCGACGTCGTGGCGCTGCTGCTCCTGGGCGTGCTGGCAGGACCGCGTGTGGTGGCCGAGCTCCTCGGCCCGGCCGGGGCCGCGGTGGCGGCCGTCGTGGGTGTGCTCGGCGCCGTGGCCCTCTGGTGGCTCGGGCGTCGTCGTGGGCTCGTCGGCGCCCTGCCCGGCCTCGGCGTCGTCGCGCTCGTCGTGACGGCGTGGCTGCTGGAGGCGGTGCTCGTCTGGCAGGTCGCCCGGGTCTTCGGCGTCGAGCTCGGCGCAGCAGGCGCGGTGCTGGTCCTCGCCGCCGCGATCGCCGGCCAGCTCGTCGCGGTGACGCCGGGCGGGATCGGCACCTACGAGCTCGCCGCCACCGCCGGGCTGGTCGCCGTCGGCGTGCCCGCGACAGAGGGCATGGCGCTCGCGCTCGGCCTGCACGCGGTGAAGACCGCCTGGTCGCTCGCCGTCGGCGCGGTCGCGGTGGCCGTGCCCGCACCGAGCATGGTCGGGGCGCTGCGCCTGCCGCGTCGCCGCCCGGCGCGACCCGACCCGCTGCCCGTCGCCGACGACGCGCCGGTCGTGCTGTTCCTCCCCGCCCTCGACGAGGGCCCGCGCGTGGCCGAGGTCATCGGCCGGGCGCCTGCGGCGGTCCGCGGGCGGCCGGTCACGGTGCTCGTCGTCGACGACGGCAGCAGCGACGACACCGTCGCCAACGCCCGTGCTGCTGGCGCAGCGGTGGTGCAGCACGAGGACAACCGGGGCCTCGGTGCCGCCGTGCGCACCGGCTTCGCGTGGGCCGATGCCCACGGTGCCGCCGCCACGGCCTTCTGCGACGCCGACGGCGAGTACGACCCGGCCGAGCTCGAGGCGCTCGTCGCACCCGTGCTCGACGGCGACGCCGACTACGTCGCGGGCTCGCGCTTCGCGGGCGACATCGAGTGGATGCGGCCCCACCGGCGACTCGGCAACCAGGTCCTGACCCGGTGGGTCCGGTTCACCGTGCGCGAGCCGGTGACCGACGGCCAGACCGGCTACCGGGCGTTCAGCCCGGCGGCCGTGCGCGCCGCCGAGATCCCCCACGACTACAACTACGCGCAGGTGCTGACGATCGACCTGCTGGGGCGCGGCTTCCGCTACCACGAGGTGCCGATCACGTACCGCTTCCGTGCGTCCGGCGACAGCTTCGTCCGGCTCGGGCGGTACCTGCGCCGCGTCGTCCCGACCGTGTGGCGCCAGCTCAACCGGGACGTGCCGGCGCAGCCCACGGCGTGAGCCCGCGTCAGTCCTCCACGACGTGCTCGGCGAAGACGTCGAGGTGGCGCGACCACGTCCGGTCGTCGAACGAGCCGTTCGGGCCGAGGCAGTCCACGGCGGCCATCGCCATCGCCAGGACGTGGTGGAGGTTGTCCGCGACGCCGAGGCCCTGCCGCCCCAGGAGCGTCACGCCCGGGACGTCGCGCAGGCCGCCCAGCTGGGCGTCGAGACGCGCTGCGTCGCCGCGCCGCAGCAGGGGGTAGACCCGCGGGAGCCGCACCACGTGGTGGTCGACCGTCGCCGGCGCCGGCAGTCCGAGTCGCTGGATCCCGTGGCGGACGCGCGCGGCCAGTGTGTCGTCGGCCGCTGTCCACGTGTCGTCGCCGGCACTGCACGGCACCTCGGCGCAGAGCACGCTGACGTCGTCGGGATCAGGGCCGTCGCGGTAGTTGCGCGGCTCGGACAGCCGCACGAACCCGACACCGGGCGTCGGCACGTAGTGCGCGTCCCACGGCAGCCACTGGCCACCCTCGACCACGAGGTAGACCAGCGCCAGCGCGCGGTGCTCCAGCGCCACGGGCGGCCGACCGGCGGCTGACGCCAGCGCACCGGGCGGTGCCGTCCACAGCACGCGCCCGACGTCGAGCGTGCGCCCGTCGGAGCACACCACGGACGTCGCACCGCCGGCCGACGGGCGGACCACCTCGACGGTCGTGCCGGTGCGCACCTCGACACCAGCGGCCGCTGCCTCCTCGGCGAGACGGTCCACGACCTGGCCGTAGCCCAGCCGGGGGTACAGGAACGTCGACCCGGACGGCTGGCGGGTTCGCCGCAGCCGGGCGAGCACGTCACCGAGTCCGGTCAGGGCGATGCGGCGCCGGGCCACGTCACCGTCGATCGTCGCCGGGTCCGTGCCGTAGAGCTTGGCCGCGTACGGCCCGTGGAACTCCTCCAGCACGGTCGCGCCGAGCCGCTGGCGGACGACGTCGGCGTAGCTGTCGCCCGGGTCGTCGACCGCGGGCCGCACCGCGCCGGCGAGCAGGTCGAGGCCGATGCGGGCCGCCAGTCCGAACGGGAGGCTGCGCACGAGGTCGGCCGGGTCGAGCGGGAAGCGCGCCCAGGCACCGCCGACACGGAGACGGCCGTTGCGCCGACGCACCTGGAGGTCGTCACCGAGCAGCTCGTCCAGCAGGGCCCGGACGCGCGGCGGGGCGCTCGGGTGGAGACGGTGGCTGCCGAGGTCGACCCGTTGCCCGGCCACCGTGAGGCTGGCGGCCATGCCCCCGAGCCGGTCGGCCGCCTCGACGAGCGTGACCGGATGGCCTGCCCGGGCCGCGAGCAGCGCAGCCGTCAGCCCGGTCGGACCGCCGCCCACGACCAGCACGTCGGTCGAGTCGGTCACGGGCGCCTCCGGGTGGTCGTGCAGGGGTCGTTCGGTCCCCGCCCGCGGGCTTCGACGCGGGTCGGGGGACGGGTAAGGTTACCCTTACCAACACTCCCTCCCACCGCCCTCAGAGGACTCCCCCGCGTGCGTGCCCTCCGACGGACCGTCCTGGTCGCCCTGGCCCTGGCCCTCGCGGCCAGCCTCGCGGCCTGCACCGACAGCGACGGTGAGGTCGTCCGGGTCTACTCCGGCCGCCACTACGACCTCGAGCGCGCCTTCGGCGAGTTCGCGGACGAGACCGGCATCGACGTCGAGTTCCTGTTCGGCAGCGACGCCGAGCTGCGCGAGCGGATCGCCGCCGAGGGCGAGGACACGCTCGCCGACGTCTACATGACGGTCGACGCGGGCAACCTCGCGCTCGCCGCCGACGAGGGCGTCTTCCAGCCGCTCGACAGCGACGTCCTCGACGCGGCCGTCCCGACGAACCTGCGTGACCCCGACGGCCAGTGGTTCGGCCTGTCGCAGCGGGTCCGCACGATCGTCTACCACCCCGACCGGGTCGACCCGAGCGAGCTGTCCACCTACGCCGCCCTCGCCGAGCCCGCGTGGGACGGCCGGCTGTGCCTGCGGCGGTCCACCAACGTCTACACCCAGTCGCTCGTCGCCAGCCTCATCGCGAACGAGGGCGAGGACCGGGCGCTCGAGATCGTCGAGGGGTGGGCGGACGACGCCGAGATCCTCAACAACGACGTGGCGATCCTCGAGAACATCGCTGCGGGGACCTGCGACGTCGGGATCGCCAACCACTACTACCTCGCGCGGCTCCTCGAGGACGACCCCGACTTCCCCGTCGAGGTCTTCTGGGCCGACCAGGACGGCCGCGGCGTGCACGCCAACGTCTCCGGCGCCGGCGTGACCGCCAACGCGGACGACCCGGAGCTGGCGCAGCAGCTGCTCGAGTGGCTGGCGACGGACGGCCAGGAGGTCTTCGTCGAGGGCAACCACGAGTACCCGGTGAACCCCGACGTGGCGCCCGGCCCCGTGATCAGCGAGTTCGGTGACTTCACCGTCGACCCGCTGAACGCCGCCGAGTTCGGCCGACTGAACGCCGACGCCATCGAGCTGATGGCCCGCGCCGGGTACGAGTGATGAGCACCGCGCCCCCGCTGCCCGACGTCCGCCGCACGGTGCGGACGTCCGTCGCGGCTGGGCGCACCGGCTGGCGCGTCGCCGTCGGCGTGGTCGCCGCCGTCGTCGTGCTGCCCGTCGCCCTCGTGGCCGGGAGCATCCTCACGCCGAGCACGGACGTGTGGGCGTTCCTGTGGGAGACCGGGCTCCTCGCCATGGTGCGCGACACGGTCGTGCTGATGGTGGGTGTCGTGCTCGGCGCGACGACCCTCGGCGCCGGGCTGGCGTGGCTGGTGGCGACCTACACGTTCCCGGGGCGCCGCATGCTGTCGTGGCTGCTCGTGCTGCCGCTCGCGGTGCCGGCGTACGTGCTCGCGTTCGTCAGCGTCTCGCTGCTCGACGCCCCCGGACCGCTGCAGACGTTCGCCCGCGACGTGCTCGGGTGGGAACTGCTGTTCCGGGCGCCGCAGGGCCTCGGGATCGCGATCGTGGTGCTGTCGCTGGCGCTGTACCCCTACACCTACCTGCTGGCCCGGGCGGCGCTGACCGAGCAGGCCCGCACGACCTACGTGGCGGCACGCACGCTCGGCCACGGCCCGCTGCGCGCGGCACGTCGCGTCGTGCTGCCGCTGGCCCGGCCGTCGCTGGCCGCCGCCGGCGCACTCGTCGCGATGGAGACCCTCACCGACTTCGCCACCATCCAGTACTTCAACGTCCGCACGGTCTCGGTCGCGGTCTACCAGGTGTGGAACGGGATGTTCGACCGCGCCGCGGCGGCCGAGCTCGCTGCCGTCGTGCTCGTCTTCGCCGTCACGATCATCGTCGTGGAGCGGGCCCTGCGCGGTCGGGCCAGCTACGCCCAGAGCACCGGACGCACCCCCGGCATCGCACCCGTGCCGCTGACCGGCTGGCGCGGCTGGGCGGCGACCACCGCCTGCCTCACCGTGGTCGGCGTCGCGTTCATCGCCCCCGTCCTGCGGCTGGTCACGTGGACGACCACTGACGTGCTGGCCGGCATCGACGGCGGGTTCGACCCGCGCTACCTCGAGTACCTCGGCAACAGCCTCCTGATCGCCGGTGCCACCGCAGCGATCTGCGTCCTCGTCGGGCTCGTCGTCGTCAACGCGGCGCGACTGGCCCCGGACCGCCTCACCCGCAGCCTCGCCCGCGTGACCGCCATCGGCTACGCGGTCCCCGGCCCGGTCGTCGCGATCGGCGTGCTGCTCGTCCTCGCGGGGCTCGACAGCGCCTTCGACCTCGTCGGTCTCGACTGGGGTGCGACCCTGGTGACCGGCTCGGTCGTCGGACTCGTCCTGGCCTACGTGATCCGCTTCCTCGCACTGTCCAACAACGCCGTCGAGGCGAGCATGGACAAGGTCAGCCCGACCATGACCAGCTCGGCCATGAGCCTCGGGGCAGCACCGCGACGCGTCGTCGCGCGGGTGCACGCCCCGCTGGCCCGCTCCGGCCTCGCCGTGGCGTTCGTGCTGGTCGCGGTCGACGCGCTGAAGGAACTGCCCGTCGTGCTGCTCCTGCGGCCGTTCGGCTTCTCGACCCTCGCCGTGTGGGTCTACGAGCTGGCGTCGGAGTCGCTCTGGGACCTGGTCGGCCTGCCCGCGCTGACCGTGGTCGCCGTGGCCAGCATCCCGCTGGTCCTGCTCGTCCGTGGGCGCCTCACCGTCGACGAGGAGAACCCGTCGTGACCGTGCTCCACCTCCAGGGCGTGACGCGCCGCTACGGCGACGTCGTCGCCGTGGACGACCTGACCCTCGACGTCCACGACGGCGAGGTGCTCGCCGTCGTCGGCCCGAGCGGCTGCGGCAAGACGACCCTCCTGCAGGCGATCGCCGGCCTGACCCGGCTCGACGCCGGCCGCATCGAGCTGGACGGCCGCGTCGTGGCCGAGGCCGGCGGCGCGTTCCTGCCGCCGGAGCAGCGCCGCGTCGGCGTGGTGTTCCAGGACCACGCGCTGTTCCCCCACCTCACCGTCGCCGAGAACGTCGAGTTCGGCCTCTCCGGCAAGGGCGGCCTCGCCCGCCGCGAACGCGCGGCCAGGCGCAACGAGGTCCTCGAGCTGGTGCAGCTGGCCCACCTCGCCGACCGCTACCCCCACGAGCTGTCCGGTGGTGAGCAGCAGCGCGTCGCCCTGGCCCGCGCGCTGGCCCCGCGACCGGCACTGGTGCTGTTCGACGAGCCGTTCTCCAGCCTCGACCCGAACCTGCGCGGCGACCTGCGCCGCCAGACCGCCCGGGTCCTGCGCCAGGACGGCGCGACCGCCGTCTTCGTCACCCACGACCGCGAGGAGGCGCTGTCGATCGGCGACCGCGTCGCGGTGCTGCACGACGGTCGCCTCGAGCAGGTCGACGCCCCGCCGGTCGTCTTCCACACGCCGGCCACCCGCTTCGTCGCGAGCTTCGTCGGTGAGGCCGACCTCCTCGCCGGCGTGGCCACGGGGGGTCGTGCCCGCACCGCGGTCGGTGAGCTGGAGCTCGCCGGCCCGGCGCTCGACGGGCCGGTCGAGGTCATGGTCCGCCCGCACGAGGTCGTCGTGACCCCCGACCCGTCCGGCGCCGCCGTCGTCCGCGACCGCGAGTTCCGCGGCGGGCTCGTCCAGGTCGCACTCGACCTGGACAGCGGCGAACGGCTGCGTGCCGACGTCCACCACGACCGCGTCCCCGCGCTCGGCGCACGCGTCGCCGTGGAGGTCGAGGCCGGCCACGGCCTGGCGTCGTTCCCCCGCGAGGCGCGCAGCGACGAGGTGGTCAGGTCGACCACGCCCGCATGAGCGCGCCCGGCACCACCGTCGACCGTCCGACGCCGGCCATGCACGAGCCCGCGGCGCGGCGCGCGCTCGTGCTGGCGATGGTCTGCGCCGCCGTCGCAGCCGTGCTCGGTGCGGCCCTCGGGGTGCCGGCACGATCGACGTACGGCGCCACGACGACGGCCGACGAGCCGCAGTACCTGCTGACGGCGATCTCGCTGGCCGAGGACGGCGACCTC
>CAYMGL010000146.1:0-6811 GCA_964389945.1 uncultured Actinomycetota bacterium | reverse complement strand
GGGGCAGACGATGGCGATCCGCACGTCAGGCCGCCTCGCGCCACGACGGGTCGTCGAGCCACCCGTCGGGGTCGCGTCGCCACGCCGCCACCGCCGGGTGGTCCGGCTCGCGCTCGACCAGCCACTGGCGCACGAACACGTGCCACTGCTCGGGGAACCGCCGGATCAGGTCCTCCATGCGGTAGGCGAGCTGCTGGGTGCCCTCCTCCACGCTCAGGTGGGCGAGGTGCAGCGGGCCGCCCTCGCAGACACCCGCCCAGTCGCGACCCTCGCTGACGAACGAGCCCACCGTCACCGGTCGGCCGGTCCGACGGGCGAGCACGGCCGGGCCGGCCGGCAGCCGGCACGGCTCGCCGAAGAACGACACGACCGGACCGCGGCCGGTGAGGTCACGGTCGGCCAGCAGCGTCGCGAGACCGCCCTGGTCGACGATCTCCTCCAGCCGGTCGATCATGTCCCCGCCCTTGACCAGCGGGATCACCCCGGCACCGGCCCGCTGCCGCAGGCGCACGAAGCGGTCGAACAGCGCACGGGGTTCCACCACCTCGGCGACCACCCACATCGGCCAGCCGCCGGCGACCGACCACAGCGCGCCCACGTCCCACGAGCCGAGGTGCTGGGTCGCGAGGATCGCGCCGCCGTCGTCGAGCGTGGCGTCGATCGTCTCGACGTTGTCGGGCCGGACGCGGGCGGCGATCTCCTCGACGTCCATGCGGTGCACGCGGAACGCGTCGAGCCAGTACCGCGTGTACGACACGTACGCCGCGACCGTCAGCCGGTCGAGCTCGGCCGCGTCTGCCTCGGGCCGGACCCGGGCGAGGTGTGCACGCACGCGGCTGCGCTGGCTGTCGCGGGCGAAGCGGTGCCACAGGCGACCGATCGGACCGGGCAGGCGTGCCGCGAGCCCGTCGGGCAGCAGGGCAACCAGCTCCCACACCCCGACGTACAGCAGGTAGGTGCGGCGCTGCGCCCAGGTCATCGGTGGAGGTGGTGGCAGCGCGTCGACGTCCGCACGACGCTTCACCGCGCCTCCTCGACCTGGCGCTCCGCCTCCTGGTAGGTCGGTTCCCCGAAGAAGGCGCGGGCCGCGGCCCGGTAGGCACGGTTCCAGGCACGGTCGCCCTGGGTGAGCCCGAGCAGCTCTGGCGGGACGTCACGCTGGATCTGGCACCAGACGTGGTGGAAGCGCTGCACGACCGTCACGGTCCCACCGACCGCGAGGATCCAGAGGATCGGCGTGAGGACCCACTGGTGGAACACCAGCGCGACCATGAGCAGGATCGCCCGCTCGGCACGCTCGAGAAGCCCGACGCTGCACTCGAGGTCGATCGCCTCGGCCTTCGCCCGCACGTAGGACGTGACCTGGGACGTGACGAGCGCCACCAGCACGAGGCCGAACAGGTCGGCCGACGGTCGCAGCCACCAGGCGAGGCCGACGAGGATGATGCCGTCGGAGAGCCGGTCGCTGACCGAGTCGAAGAACGCCCCGAACGGCGTGCTGGCCCGGCGCGCACGTGCCACCGCCCCGTCGAACGTGTCCATCAGGCCGCCGATGACGAGCACCCAGCCGCCAAGCACCGGTCGCCCGGTCGCCACGAGGGCCGCGGCCACGGTCGTCAGCACCAGGCCGAGCGTCGTGAGCATGTTCGGCGTCACGCCGGTCGCGGCGATGCCGCGACCGATCGGCGTGGTCAGACGCTCGATGTGGCGCGGGAAACTGGCCCGCATCCCCACGAAGGACTCCCTGCTGGTGTCGACCGTCGCGACGGTAGCCCCTACCCGGCGGCGCCCACGAGCGCCGTGACGCGGCTGACGATCTCGGCGGCCTCGTCCTCGGTGGTCGCGAGGTTGCAGCGGACGAAGCCCGGTGCGCCGAACCACGCGCCGTCGGACGGGACCACGCCGTCGGGCACCGCCAGCACCGCCATCGGGTCGTCGTCGGGGACGAGCCCACGCAGGTCCAACCAGACGAGGTAGGTGCCCTGGGGTCGGGTGACGCGATCGGCCCCGAACGCCGCCGTCCAGCCGGCCACGGCCGTGTCGACGGTGCGCTCGATCGCGGTGAGCGTGTCGTCCAACCACGGTCCGCCCTCGCGCCACGCGGCCATGGCCGCACGCAACGCGGGCCGCCCGGGTCGCGCCAGCTGCGGGACCTTCCCGGGACCGTGCAACCGCCGCCACAGCTCCTCGCTGTCGGTGTGCAGCACCGCCGCGCCGAGGTCGGCGAGGTTCCAGGCCTTGCTCGTCCCCACGACGGTGAGCGTGCGCTCCATCAGCTGCCAGTCGACCTCGCGCGCGACCGGCTCGAACGGGACGTGCCGTGCGCCCCCGAGCAGGACGTCGCCCCAGATCTCGTCGGAGAGGACGACCAGCCCGTGCCGCGCGGCGACCTCGGCCACGGCGACGACCTCGTCCTCGCGCCAGACACGGCCGGTCGGGTTGTGCGGGGCGACCCACAGCAGCAACCGGGCCTCGGCACACGCTGCCTCGAGGGCGTCGAGGTCGATCTCCCAGGCGCCGTTGCTGCGCACGAGGTCGACCGGGATGTCGCGCCGGTCGCTGGCCTCGATCGCATCGACCAGCGGGCGGTAGGTCGGCCGCAGGCGGACCACCCCGTCACCCGGCGAGCTCGTCCGCACCATCGCGAACGCGAGCGCTGCCGAGACAGAGCCGATCGGCAGGCACCGGTCGACGTCCATCACCAGCCCGTGCCGGCGCCACCACCGTGCGGCGGCCTCCAGCGCACCCTGCGTCAGCGCCGCGCCCGCGTAGCCACCGCCACGGCGCACCTCGTCGAGCACGGCGTCCACGACGACGGGCGGCGTCCCGAGCTCCATGTCCGCGACGCTCGCCGCGATCGCGCCCGTCGGCACGTCGTCCCACTTGGCACCGCCGTGTCTCATCCGAACCCCGGCGCCAGCACGTCGTAGACCTCGTCGAGCGCCTGCGGCAGGACGCGGGTCGCCCCGACGACCGAGATGAAGTTCGTGTCGCCGCCCCACCGGGGCACCGCGTGCAGGTGCACGTGGTCGGCGATGCCCGCACCCCCGGCGCGCCACAGGTTCATGCCGAGGTTCACACCGGCGCAGCGGAGGCGCTCGCGCAGCACCCCGACCGCCGTGCGGCCCAGCTCCCACAGCTCCCCCGCGGCCGCCTGGTCGAGCGCGGTCAGGTCCTCGGTGTGCTCGTAGGGCACGACCATGAGGTGGCCGGGGTTGTAGGGGTAGGCGTTGAGGATCACGTAGCCGTGCTCGCCGCGGTGCACGATCAGACTCGCACGGTCGTCGTCGCGGGCCGGCAGCACGCAGAACGGGCAGCCGTCGATGCCGTCACCGTCGCTGGCCACGTAGCCGTACCGCCACGGGGCCCACAGTCGCTGCACGTCGTCGATCGCGGCGTCGCGCTGCTCGCGTCGCGCCGCGTCCTCCCGCGCCTGCTGCTGCTCCACCACCGGCCCGTCGTCGCTCGGCGTGGAACCTACCGACGGCGACGCCCGTGCTCACTCCCCCGGCGGTCGGACCCCCGCCAGCAGGCCACGACCGGCCCACAGCGCATCGACCTCCAGCCACGACGGTTCGAGACCCGCCAGCTCCACGGCCTGCAGGTACCGCTCCTGCGTGAACAGCGGCATCCGGAACGACTCCTCGGCGGTGTGGACGCCCTCCGGGGTCGCGACGGCCCAGGCGAACTGGAGGAACACGACGTCGCCCCGCAGCTCGGACCGGCTGGCCCGCGCGCAGACCCCGTCGTCGGTCGTGACCGTGTCCAGCGATCGCATCCCGTCCCCGCGGACGCGCTCCGGCGTGAGCCACGGCTCGACGAGCAGCGCGCCGCCCGGAGCGACGTGGTTGGCCATCGCCCTGATCGCAGCATCCAGGTCGCTCTCGTCCCGGACGTGCCCGATGGCCGAGAACAGGCAGGTCACCAGGTCGAAGGTCCGCCCGAGGTCGAAACGTCGCATGTCGCCGTGTCGCAGCGGGACGTCGTCGCCCAGGCGTTCGCGTGCCACGTCCAGCATCGCGGGGGCGTGGTCGATGCCGACCAGGTCGTCGATGGCCTCACCGAACGTCGCGAGGTGCTGCCCGGTCCCACACGCGACGTCGAGCAGCGACAGCGGCCGGACCCCGAGTCGCTGCGCGACGTCGAGGACCGCCCGCGCCTCCGCGGCGTGGTCCTTCCCCGTGGCCGCGTAGAGCGGGTCGTACCACCGGGCGAGCTCCTCGTACTGCCCCATCAGCTGCGCAGCACGTTGCCGAAGATGAGCCACGCCAGGGCGGACTTCGCGCCCAGCGACAGCCAGATGTAGGTCCGCTCGCCCACCAGGTAGTCCTTCCACCGCCCGATCTGGCGGTACTGCACCCACTGCGTCAGCCCGAAGCTCCAGAAGAACAGCAGCTCCACGGTGTAGAGGATGAAGACGAACGTCGGCACCGCGCTGGCGTCCTGGAGGAGGTAGATCCCGATGACGACCCACGGGATGACGCCTGCGAGCGTCCCCAGCCAGAACGGGAGCCGGGAGTTCGACCGTCCCGGACGGACGTAGCGTTCCTGCAGGGCCCCGAACCAGATCATCGTCGAGTTGACGCCGAACAGGCAGATCAGCGCGGCGAGGTCCCAGATCCCGACGAAGACCGCGATGAGCGTCAGCATCAGCGACGCCGAGACGGAGTACTCGAACCACCGCAGGTCGTTGCGGCCCTGCCGCAGCTGCTTCTCGTAGGTCCCACGCAGCGGTCCCGCCGACAGCAGGTGGTCGGCCGCGGCGAGCAGCAGGAAGACGGCGACGGCAGGGCCGACCGGGAGCTCGAACACCGTGGTCGGCTCGACCTGGCCACCCCCCTGCAGCACCGCGACGGGGTCGTTGTCGAGGAAGTCCGCGGTCACCGGGACGGCGAGGTCGTTGCTCAGCGCGAACATGGCGACGGCCTGCACGAGGTGGGTGAGGCCGATGCCGACGTTGAGCCGGAACAGCCTGCGTGCGTTCTCCGGGCTCAGACTGACGGCGGACTTGGCCATGTGGGCGCGCTCCTCGGGACGACGGCCGCGCAGTCTTGCACATCGCCGACGACCGTGACCGGACGTCGGGCCACGGATCTCGGTCAGCCGACCGGCGCGGGCTCGTGGACGTGCCGCGGGTGGCGCGTCTCGAGCACGAGCAGGCCGAGCAGCACCACGTCGAGCACCCCGGCCAGCACGACGCCGTCCAGCCCGCCCGCGGCGAGCACGAGGGCGACCAGCACGACCAGTCCGGCCATGCGCTCCACGACGAACACGCCGGCGGCTCGTCCGATCGCACCCACGGTCCCGCCGAGGAAGAGCACGAGGCCGCCTGCGAGCAGCAGCCGGAAGGCCAGCGGCACGGGGTCGGTCGGGTGCAGCGTGATCTCCTCGAGGGCTGCCGCCGTCGCGATCACGCCGGCGACGATCGGCAGGTGCCACAGCGACCAGACGTCGCGTGCGAACCGACCCCGGAGCGTCCCGTCGATCTCCTCCGCCCGGTGCTCGAACAGTGCCTGGGCCCGGTCGAAGTAGGCGAACCACAGCAGGGCCGCGAGGACGGCCGCAGCGCCCAGTGCGACGAACGAGGCCGTCGGGACGACCTCCAGCTCGTCACCGAGCTCCCCGACGAGGTCGGCGACGCCCAGCCCGCTGGCGACGACCACCTCACCCAGGGCCACGATGAGGATGAGCCCGTGGCGCTCGGCGAAGTGGCCTGGACGCACGATCCACTGCGCCTCCTCGACGTCTCCCGCCCGGTACATCGCGTAGAAGATCGGCAGGAAGGCCAGGCCCCAGATCGCGACGCGGGCCCCGCCCTCGAACGCGACGCCGACGAGCAGCACCACCATCGCGACGACGTTGGGAATCGCGTAGCGGATGATGGCCGGACGCGTGGCGGAGTCACGGGGCAGGCCGACGATCATGGTCAGCAGCCCCATCCCCAGGATGACGACCTGCGAGACGGCGAAGGACAGACCGGCCGGGCCCCACGCACCACTCGCCGACGCCCCCATCGGCACCGCAGCGACGGTGGCGGCGAGGAACCACAACCGCACGGGCCGGGCGTTGCCGGACACCGCGTTGGCCGACCAGGTGAACTGCGTCCAGGTGAGCCAGATCAACGAGAACAGCAGGAGCGTCCGGCCGGCGTCGGCCCACGTCGGGTGGTGGGCGAGGAAGAACACCAGCTGCGCGAACGCGAAGACGTAGCTGAGGTCGAAGAACAGCTCGACGGGGTCCGCGGTGAAGTCCTCACCGGGGTCCGGGACGGTCACACCGCGCATCTCCTGCCTCCCCTCGGGGTGGCAGGTCTAGCGGGTCGCGGTCAGCGCCGCTGTCCGGCGCTGCGCTGGTCCTCCACCTCGCCGGCCAGCTCGGCCACGAACTCGTCGAGCGGGACGTCCTTGCGCTGCTTGCCGTCGTACGGCCGCACCGCGACGGTGCGGGCGCTGCGCTCGTCACCACCGACGATCAGGGTGTACGGCGTCTTGGACGTCGCCGACTTGCGGATCTTGTTGCCCAGCGTGTCGTCGGACCGGTCGACCTCGACCCGCAGCCCCTCGGCACGCAGCGCGGCCGCCACCTCGTCGGCGTAGTCGTCGAACTCCTCGGCGACCGGTACGACGTTGGCCTGCACCGGCGCGAGCCAGGTCGGGAACGCACCGTTGGTCGACTCCAGCAGCACGGCGAAGAACCGCTCGATCGAGCCGAACAGGGCCCGGTGCACCATGAACGGCTGGTGCTCCTCGCCGTCGGAGCCGACGTAGGTCACGTCGAAGCGCTCGGGGAGGTTGAAGTCGATCTGCACGGT
>CAYMGL010000145.1:0-6848 GCA_964389945.1 uncultured Actinomycetota bacterium | reverse complement strand
GGCCGCCGAGCGCGACCCACCAGTTGTCCTTCAGCCAACGACCCATGGGTCGCCCTCCTTCGTGGAGCGGGCGACCCTGCACCGCACGTGCCTGGTGCCTCCAGGCGAGGTCGGCGGGGATCCCCGCCAGGGTGCGCACCACCAGCGAGGTGGCCACGCCCCACGGGTGCGCGCCGATCTCGCGCCCCCGACGTCGTTGTTCCCAGCAGTCGCTCGCCAGCTCGAGCAGGCGCCGATCAGCGACGACCCCCGGCACGTCGCGCGTGTAGTACCGGGCCCACGCGAGCACGAACGCCTCGGCGCGGGCCGGGGCACTCATGCGCCGTCCAGTCCCGGGCGCGGCTGCAGTGGCCGCGGGTGGTCCTGCCGCCAGCGGGCGTGGACGCGCTCGCCCTCGCCGGTCACCTCGTACAGGCGCCGCCGTGGGCGTCCCTCGGCGACGGCGAGGTCCGGGTCCTCCCACTCGCTGGTGAGCAGACCCATGTCCTCCATGCGCCCCAACGCCTTGTAGAGCGTCCCGTGCGCGGTGAGCCGTCGTGCGGCGCCACCGTCGGCGATCGCGCTCGCCAGCTCGAACCCGTGGAACCGCTCGACCCCCCGGCGACGCAGCGACAGACCCGCATCGAGGACGTCGACCTCGATGGGCAGCAGCGTTCCGGGCTTTCGTCTGGGCATGCAGCAGTTATAGGAAGATATCTGCCCGATGTCAAGGGCAGGGTCGGCAGCACCACCGCCGCGCGGGCCAGCTGCCCGACTCAGACGACCTCGGGCACCTCGTTGCCGGCCTCACGGATGGCACGACGGACGTCGGTGAAGGCGAGCAGCAGGCCGCCGCTGACGAAGAAGAACAGCAGCACGAGGATCCCGTCGCGGTACGTGCCGGTGACGCTCACCGCCACGCCGAGCGCGAAGGTCCCCAGCCACGACGTCCCGCGGTCCGACAGCTGGTAGAGCGCGAAGAACTGCGCCTCCTCGCCCGTGGGCACCAGCTGGCTGAACAACGACCGGCTCAGCGCCTGGGTCCCACCGAGCACGAACCCGATCGAGGCCGCCAGCAGGAAGAACGACGTCTCGTCGCCGGCCGCCACCGAGCGCCCGGCGTTGATCACGACCGTCCACAGCACGAGGCTGCCGAGGATCGTCCGCTTCGCACCGATCCGCTCCGCGATCCTCCCCAGGGCGAGCGCGCCGAACACAGCCACGAACTGCACGAGGAGGATCGCCGCCGTCAGCGTCGTCAACGAGATGTCCAGCTCGTCGGTGGCGAAGATGCCGGCCGCGGTGATGACGGTCGCGACGCCGTCGTTGTAGAGCAGGAACGCGGCGAGGAACACGAGCGTCCGGGGCGTGTGCCGCAGCTCGCGCACCGTCCCCCACAGCTCGCGCAGCGACGCCCCGGCACCCGCGACGACGCCGCTCCCCTCCCCCGCCGTGTCCACCAGCGGGGGTCGTCGCGTCAGGCCCCGGATCGTGATCTGCGAGAACGCGAACCACCAGATCCCGGCACTGGCCATCGCGATCCGCGCCGCGAGGTCCTCACCGATGCCGAGGTCCTCGGCGAAGAGGAACAGCACGAGGTGCGCCGCGAGCAGCAGCCCGCCGCCGGCGTACCCCGTCGCCCAGCCACGACTGGAGACGCCGTCACGCTCGTCGGGCAGCGCGATCTCGGGCAGGAAGCTGTCGTACACCACGGCCGCGCTGCCGAACGCGACGTTGGCGACCAGCAGGCACAGCGCCCCCAGCTGCAGCCGCTGGTCGGTGACGAGGAACAGCGCCACGGTCGCCAGCGCGCCGACCGCGACGAGGCCGTGCAGCAGCCGGCGCTTGTCCGGCGACCGGTCGGCAGCGGCGCCGACGATCGGCAGCGCGAGTGCCTGGCCGATGACCGACAGCGAGACCGCGAACGGGAAGTACGAGTTCGCCGCAACGTCGAACCACAGCAGCGAGACCCGACCGGCCTCGTCGGCCACGTTCTCGGCGACGCTGTTGAGGTACGGGCCCGAGAACACCGTGATGACGCTGGTCGAGAACGCGGAGTTCGCCCAGTCGTAGGCGTACCACCGCCGCTGCTCACGCCGGCGTGCACCGGGCTCCTCGAGCGGCCCGACCTGGACGTGCCCCTGCTCTGCCACGAGTCCCCCCCGCGCGCAGCCTGCCACGTCGCGCCGCAGCCGTCTCGGCATCGACGCACCGACTCCTCAGCCGTCGCGCTCCGCGAGCACGTCCAGGAGCAGCCCGGCCCGGTCGGTCATCAGCCCGTCGACACCGAGGTCGAGCAGCTCGTGCATCTCCTGCTCGTCGTCGATCGTCCAGACGTGCACCGGGAGGTCGGCGTCGTGGCAGGTCTCGACGAACCGATCGGTCACGATCCGGGTCCGGCCCTCCCGCACCGGCACCTGGACGCAGTCGGCCCCGATCGCGAACGTCAGCGCCCGGCGGCTGCCCCGCGGGGCCGCTGCGGCCGCGACCAGCAGGCGCACCTCGCGGGAGGTGGCCGCGGTGCACAGCTCGTCGCCGAACTCGTCGCGCAGGCTCGTCACCGTGCGGTGCTGGAACGACCCCACGCAGACGCGGTCCAGGGCGTCGGCCTCGCGCAGCACCCGGACCAGGTCGGGCACGGTGTCGGGCGCCTTGCAGTCGAGGTTGAAGCAGGCGTCCGGGAAGTCGGCCAGCAGCTCGTCCAGTCGCGGGACGCGGCCGCCCCCCTCGACGGTCAACCGGCTGATCTCGCCCCAGGCCCGCTGCGACACCCGGCCCTCGCCGTCCGTCGTGCGGTCGAGCGTGTCGTCGTGCAGCGCCACGACGACCCCGTCCGCGGTGCGGTGCACGTCCGTCTCGAGGTGGCGGAAGCCGAGGTCGACGGCCGCGGCGAACGCCTCGTAGGAGTTCTCCCCCGCACCGGTCGCCGCGCCGTGCGCGCCGCGGTGCGCGAACGCGATCGGTGGCTCGGCGGTCAGGTAGGGGTGGGTCACGTCGGTGGCTCCGGTCGGCGGTGGGGGTCGCGCCACCCACGAGCCTGCCATGTCACCCCGGCAGGGCGCATCCCGAGGTCACCCGGCACGGTTCGCAGTACGGTCAGGAACCGCCTGCAGAGGACGCACCCGTTGCCGACCGACGACCGCCCGTGGGTGCTGCGTGCCGTGGCGGTCGGCGTGGTGGCCGGCCTCGCGAGCGGTCTGTTCGGCGTCGGTGGCGGCATCGTGCTGGTGCCCGGCCTGGTCCTGCTGGCCGGGCTCGACCAGCGCATGGCGCACGGCACCTCGCTGACGGCCATCGTCCCGATCGCACTGGCCGGCGTGCTCGGCTACGCCAGCGGCGGTGAGGTCGACGGCCTGGCGGCACTGCTCACGGCGATCGGTGTCCTCGTGGGCACGCCGATCGGCGTGCACCTGCTGGGCCGGCTGCCCGAGCGGACCCTGCGCATCGGCTTCGCGATCGTGCTGCTGCTGTCGGCCGTGCGCCTCATCGTCTCGCCCGGTGACGGCGACGGCACGATCGCCGTGACGCTCGCGTCCGGGGCCGGGTTCGTCCTGACGGGCCTCGCCGCCGGGGTGCTCGCTGGGGTGATGGGCGTCGGTGGTGGCGTCATCATGGTCCCGGCCTTCACCGTCCTGTTCGGCATGCCGATCGTGCTCGCCAAGGGGACGTCGCTCGCGGTCATCGTGCCCGGCGCCGTCCTGGGGACCATCCGCAACCGCGCGCAGGGGACGACCGACATCCGGCTCGGCCTGACCGCTGGCGTGGCCGGCGTCGCCACCGCCGCGCTCGCCTCGCAGATCAGCCTCGGCCTCGACCCCTTCGTCGCCAGCGCCTCGTTCGCGGCGCTGCTGCTGCTCGTGGTGCTGCGGATGGTCCGTCGTCTCCTGCGGGACCGCTGACGGCCCGCCCTGCGCGCCAGGTCGCCAGCACCTCCTCGACGTCCAACGGCATCGTGCCCGTCGGGGGGCCGCTGACCGCAGTGCGGTTCACACGACGGATGCAGGCGTTGGCCCCCTCCACGACGTGTCGGACCGTGGCCTCGTCGGACGCCTCCGCCACGGCCGTCAGTGCCTCCGCCCGGGCACGCCGCGCCTCGAGCGCGGGCGGCAGGCCGGTCAGGTGCTCGTCACGCAGCTTGCGCCGGACCCACCACAGCTCGTCGTCGGGCTGGCCGAGCCCCGGCAGCGGCCGGCCGTGTCCGGCGAGCCTGTCGAAGTCCCCGCGCTCCTGCGCCTCGAGGATCTGGCGCTCGACGAAGTCGGGCACGGTCTCGTGGGCGGGGCGTCGCTCGGTCATGCCCGAGAGGGTGCCACCTCCACGACGTCCCCGAGCTCGGGGACCTCGACCGTCCAGCCGAGCTCGTCGGCGAGGTGGGCCCGCAGCGCGTCCGCCGCGTGCGGCTCGCCGTGCACGACGTACGCCCGGTCCGGACGACGCGTGCCACGCAGCCATGCGGTCAGCTGGTCGCGGTCCGCGTGGGCGCTCAGGGCGTCCAGCTGCACCACGTCGGCGCGGACCGGGACCTGTCGACCGAAGACCTTGACGCGGTCGGCTCCCTCCGCCAGGGCGCGACCACGGGTCCCGGCCGCCTGGAAGCCGGGCAGCAGGATCGTGCTGCGGCCGTCGGGCGCCACCTCGACGAGGTGGTGCAGCACGCGTCCCCCGGTGAGCATGCCGCTGGCGGTCACCACGATCCGCGGTCCCGCCAACGTCGTGAGGCGTCGGGACGCCTGGTTGCTGCGCACGAAGTCGACGTCCTTCGCGAGGCGGCGGCACGCGGCGGCGTCCAGCCGGTGCTCGCCGATGGACCCGATGAGCAGGTCGGTGACATCGGTCGCCATGGGGCTGTTGCAGTGCAGCGGCACGTCGGGGATCTCACCCGCGTCCCGCAGGTCTGCGAAGAGGTGCAGCAGCGCCTGGGCACGACCGACCGCGAACGCCGGCACGAGCACCTGCCCACCGCGCTGCACGGTGCGACGGACGACCTCGCCCAGCAGGTCACGTGCGTCGACGTCGGGGTGGGCCCGATCGCCGTACGTCGATTCGGTGACCACGACGTCCGACGCCGGCAACGGGGCGGGCGGCAGCATGACCGGGTCGTCGGGACGACCGACGTCGCCAGTGAACGCGACCGAGGCTGCCCCGGAGGCGATGCGGACGCAGCTGGCGCCGAGGATGTGCCCCGCGCGGGAGAAGCTGCCGTACAGGCCCCCGGGCAGCTGCCAGGCCTCGTCGAACGGCTGCGTCCGGACGTGGGCGAGGGCCGCCTCCGCCTGCTCGGTGGTGTACAGCGGCAGCGCCGGATCGTGTCGTGTCGTGCCGTGGCGGGTGCGGTGGCGGGCCTCCTCCTCCGCCAGGTACGCGGCGTCCCGCAGCAGGATCTCCAGCAGCGCAGCGGTCAGGGGCGTGCACCAGACCGGTCCGCCGAACCCCTCGGCGACCAGCCGCGGGAGCCACCCGCTGTGGTCGAGGTGGGCGTGCGTGACCACGACGGCATCGACCGTCCGCGCCGACACCGCGAACGGCTGCCAGTTGCGCCGCCGCAGCCGCTTGATGCCCTGGAACATGCCGCAGTCCACCAGGACGCGGGCACCCTCCTGCTCGACGAGGAACCGCGAGCCCGTGACGGTGTCGGTCGCGCCGTGGAACGCCACTCGCATCTCGCACCTCCGCCAGCGGACCGGGGCTCGTCGTCCGGTGACCGCGCACTGCGCACGACCACCGCTGCAGGGCCGCAGCACGACGATCCCGGAACCGACGACCCCCCGCTAGGGACCTCGGCCACCCGGCCGTCGGGACCCTCCCCATACCCTCGGCGCGATCGCTGTCGCCTCCCACGGGACCCGTCGTGCACGCCCGTCGACCGCTGGCCGTCCTCGTCCTCGCCGCACTCGTCCTGCTGGTGCCGTCGGTCGCCCTCGCGGCGACCGAGGCGACCTCGTCGGCCGATGCCGAGCGCATCCTCGTCGACCTGGTCAACCAGCGCCGGGCCGACGCCGGGGTGCCGCCGCTGACCCCGCGCGGCGACCTGCACGCCGTCGCACGCGACTGGTCCTTCGAGATGGCCGAGTCGGGCGACATGCGCCACAACGGGAACCTGGGCAACGAGGTCTGCTGCTGGACCCGCATCGCCGAGAACGTCGCCAGCCACGGCGGCCTCGGCGGCGCCGGTGCGAGCCGTGTGGCCCGGGCCCTCTACGACCTCTGGCGCAGCTCGCCGCAGCACGACCAGGCCATGGTCGATGCGGAGGTCGACCAGTTCGGGTTCGGCGTCGTCGTCGACGACGACGGGACCGCGTGGGGCACGACCGTGTTCCGCGCCTGCGACGGCAGCGGGTGCGCGGGTGGGGCGCAGGGGCCGGCCGGCGACACGACGACCTCCTGGGCACCACCACCGCCACCACCCCCTGCGCCCTCCCCGGAGCCCGAACCGGCGCCCGAGCCCGAACCGGCGCCCGAGCCCGAGGAGACGCCCGCCGAGGCGGAGGGACCAACACCGGCCGCGCGGCCCTCCCCGCCACCGAGCCCCCGCCCCACACCGAGCCCGAGCCCGTCGCCCAGCCCGACACCGAGCCCGAGCCCGACCGCGGACCCCACGCCGGCCGAGACCACACCGCTGGTCGCCGCGGCGTTCACCGGTGAGCCGGCGGGACGCGAGCTCGGCCCCGGTGCGGTCGTCGTGCTCGTCGGGTCACTGCTCGCCCTCGGCGCCACCGTGCTGGCACGCCGCCGCAGCTGAGGGCGCCCGGCGGTCACGGCCACCACCACGATGCAGCGAGCCCCCGGGATCCCGGGGGCTCGCTGGTCGAACGTGGCGGTCAGGCGGTGACGGTCTCCCGTGCCTGCTCGCTGATCGTGAGGTTGGTCTC
>CAYMGL010000144.1:4152-6855 GCA_964389945.1 uncultured Actinomycetota bacterium | reverse complement strand
CGCTAGAAATCAACGAATAGTTTCGTCTATTTCACATTTCCGGATCGGCTCCGGGTGTGAGGGATGCGAGGGAGGATGAATTGCTGAAAGATCTGAAAGACGCGCGGGTGCTGGTTGTCGGCGGAAGCTCCGGTATCGGATTCGCGACCGCCCGGATGGCGCATGAGGCGGGCGCAAGGGTCACGCTGGCCGCCCGGTCCGAGGAAAAGCTGACGCAGGCGGCGGGCCGCATCGGCGGCGATGTCGATATCCGTACCGTCGATATCTGTGACGAGGCGTCGGTCATGACGCTGTTCTCGGGCGCGGCGCCCTATGATCATGTGGTGGTCACCGCATCGGAGGTCCGCATCGCGCCGGTGCGCGAGTTGCCGCTCGCGGCGGCGCGGGATGCGTTCGACAGCAAGTTCTGGGGCTTCTACCGCGTCGCCCGGCATGCCTCGGTCGCCGAGGGCGGGTCGCTGAGTGTCGTGTCCGGCTATCTGGCGTCGAGGCCGGTGGCCGGGCGCTCGCTGATGGTTGCCATCAATGCGGCGCTGGAGGCGCTGACGCGGGGGCTGGCGCTGGAGTTCGCGCCGGTGCGTGTGAATGCCGTGTCCCCGGCGCTGGTGGAAACGGAAATGTGGTCCGGGCTGGAGACGGAGGCACGCCGGGCTCTGTTCGACAGAACGGCGCAAAGCTATCCCGCCGGCGTGACCGGCCGGCCCGAGGATATCGCCGCGCAGATCCTGCTGCTCGCATCAACCCCCTATGCAACCGGAACCGTCGTCATGCTCGACGGCGGTGCCTCGCTTGTCTGATCACCCCATAAGGAAAGGAGTTTCGATGACTCAGACCCCCGGATTCGTCGCACTCTGGCACAATGTGCCGGCTGCGATCGACGAGGAATACAACCTCGTGCACACCCGCGAACATGTTCCCGATTACGTGGCGAATGCCATCGGTCGCGGCGGCATCGAATATGGCCGGCGCTATAATGAGGGCGACGGCACATTGCCGCGCTATTTCATGTTTTACCCCACCGGCGATATCGACGCCTTTGCCACGCTGGCCGCCAAGCCATGGCCCGAGCATCCCGGCGGAACCTCTGACTGGTTCAATTCGATCCTCGATCAGTACCGCGATTCCTGGCGCAACAATTGCCGCCTGCTCGGCCAGATCGGCGGCGGCACCGGCGGCGCGGCGCTGTCGCTGATTCTGCCGCTTGGGCCGAAATTGCAGGCGACGGAGGCGGCGCGGGCGTTGCTGGAAGAGCTTATCGTGATCCCCGAGGTGATCGCGGCCCGGCTGGGTGAGACCGTGCCGCAGATCGAGCCGAACCGTCCTCCGCTGAGCGCCGAAGATCCCGCCGTCGGTGTGCTGGTCGTGGAGGGGTTCAACCGCGCGCGGCTGGCGCGCCGGTTGCTGCAGATCCTCGACATGCTCGCCGCGCGCGGGGTGGATGCGGCGCAGGTCACGCATGGGCTCTATCAGCTGGCCTATGAGCTGCGCCCGCATGAGCTGGACGATATCGCCGCCTTCGACGGGCATGACCGGCGCTGGTAACAGGCGCCGTGCCGCCTTTGGGTGGCGGTGGATGGGGTGCCGTGGCGATGGTCGTCCGGCGCCCCGATCCCTGTGCTCCGAGGGCAGGGCGGGTTCTGATTCCTTTCCTGCCTCCGTCGCGCGGCCAGAGAGCCACTTGCGGCGGGTTTGCGTCATCAGAGTGCGAGTATCGGCGCATCACCTTCCTGTGGGGTGTCGCGGGTATATCCCGGGCTGGGGCTGTTTTTCCATTGAGGAGCTTGGGGTTAGCCAGGTTTGTGCGGTGTCGGGGGCGTTTGGTGGCGGGTTGGGTTTTCTTGCTTTTTATACGAATTTAGCTAATCAATACGTTTATGTTGAAAATTGTCTTGCATTTGAATCTGTGTTTGTAATCATTGAACATGTTCAGCAATTTTGAGTCTTCTGCTTGAGGGAAGGCCGTGACAAGGGAGGAGAGGTGAATAATGACACTTGGTGTGTCCACTGCGGGATACTGGCATTTTGCATCGCTTGAGGGCGCGCTCTCGGGGATTGCCGAGGCCGGCGTGACCGGTGTGGAGTTCTTCCCGTACCCGCCGCATCTGGAGGCGGCGACCTTCGGCACCTACGAGCGCAACCGGACGCGGCGGCTGATGGCCGATCTCGGGCTGAAATGCGTGTCGGTGAATTTCACCATGGAGCTGAATCTGATGGCGCTGCACACCGGGCTGCATGCGCTGGCGATGGCGGAATTCCGCAACGCGCTCGAGATCGGCTCCGATCTGGGGGCGCCCTGTCTGGTGCTGCCGGTCGGACGGCTGCACAGCCTGATGCCGGCGCCCGAGGATCTGGCGCTCGACTATCTTTGCGAAGAGGTGGAGAAACTGGCGGCGCACGGCCAGAGCGTCGGCGTCAAGGTGGCGCTGGAAACCCTGCCGTTCGAAATGCTGGGCACCGGCCGCAAGGTCTCTGCGCTGGTCGAGCGCATCGGCCACCCCAATCTGGGTCTTTGCTACGATTGCACGAACACGCTGGCCTTCGAGGATCCGGCGGAGGGCGTCCGCGCGGTCGCCGACCACCTTTTGCTCGCGCATGTCAGCGATTGCTGGAAAGACCGCTGGGCGCATACCGGTGTGGGGCAGGGTGATATCGATTTTCCGGCCTTCGCCAAGGCGCTGGATGACATCGGCTACACCGGCGACG
>CAYMGL010000144.1:0-4052 GCA_964389945.1 uncultured Actinomycetota bacterium | reverse complement strand
ATCGATTTTCCGGCCTTCGCCAAGGCGCTGGATGACATCGGCTACACCGGCGACGTGGTATACGAACTGATGGATGGCAAGGACCCGGCGCCGCGTCTGCGCGGCGATGTCGACAAGCTGGTGGCGCATGGTTACCGGCGGTGACCTTTGCGCGCGGGCAGACCGGCAGGAGTGCCGGCGGCGCGGAGCAGGCGCGGCGATGCCCCCGCGTATACCCGCGCGAAAGACGGCGTCTTTAGGCTCGCCGTCAGCGTCAGATTGCCCCCTTTGCCGGGGTGAGATCCGGAGGAACTGGAAAGATTTGGCCGGCGGATAGAGCCGATTGGCCAAGGCGTTTGCCGCGGACGGATGTCCGTGCGTGGCATTACAATGGAGGAGGAAGACCATATGAAACTTGAAACCACACTGAAGGCGATGTCGGCGGCGGTTGTCGCGGCGACGATCTTCGCGGCCAGCGCACAGGCGCAGGAAGAAGAGGAGATGCGCCTGCGCATGCATGCGGCGCATGCGACGCAGACGCCGGTGATCGGCACCATCGTGCCCTGGGTCGCCGACCGTATCGAGACGCTGTCCGGCGACACGCTGGAGATCGACGTCTTCGAACCGGGCGCGCTTGTTCCGGGGACCGAATTCTTTGACGCCGTGTCGAAGGGGGCCATCGACATGGCCTATGGCACGCCGGGCTATGGTTCGGGTCTGGTGCCGGCGCTCAGCGCCTTCACCTCCGTGCCGTTCGGTCCGGATGCGACCGAGCTGCTCACCTGGATGAACGATGGCGGCGGCAACGAGATCTTTGACAAGATCCTCGCCGACCTGAACATGAAGGGCTTTGTCTGCACGCTGAACCCGCCTGAAACCTCCGGCTGGTTCAACAAGGAGATCAGCAGTGTCGACGATCTGCGCGGCATGAAGCTTCGCTATTTCGGGCTTGGCGGCAAGGTGCTGTCGAAGGCCGGCGCCTCGGTGCAGCTTATCCCGGGCAGCGACGTCTATGCGGCGCTCGAACGCGGCGTGATCGACGGTGGGGAATTCTCCAACCCCTCGGCAGACGAGAATATGGGCTTCTATGAGGTGGCGAAATACGCTTACTTCCCGGGCTGGCACCAGCAGACCTCGGTGAACGCGGTCTATGTCAATCTCGACACCTGGAACAAGATGAGCGAGCGGCAGCAACTGGCCATCGAGACGGCCTGCGGCGAGGCGACGCTCAAGACGCTGTCCGAGGGCTCGGCGACGCAGGGTCCGGCACTGAACCGGATGGCCGAGAAGGGCGTCGAGTTCAAGACCTGGCCGTCGGATGTGCTCGATGCGCTGCGCAGCAACTGGGATGCGGTGGTCGAGGAAGAAAGCGCCGCCGACCCGGTTTTCAAGGAGGTGCTGGATTCGCTGACCGCTTTCCGCACCGCATACAAGCCTTGGAACGACCTCGGGTATATCCAGTAAAAGGGTCTCTGGCCGGAGGCGCGAGGTCGGTCTTGGCCTGACGCGCGCCTCCGAACGCGGCGGGGTTGCGGCAATGACGGTTGCCCGCGCCCGCCGCGCCCTTCCCGAAACGAGGACGCCGCCGTGTCGGGCTGCGTCTTGGAGGACAGAATGCGAACCCTTCTCAAGATCAGCCGCGCCATCGACGCGCTGCTCGTCGCCCTGGGCCGGATCGGCTCATACGCGCTGCTTGGCCTGATGGTCACCGTCATGTTCGACGTGGTGACCCGGCGCTTCGCCAATCTCGGCTCGACCCGGCTTCAGGAAGCCGAATGGCACTTTCACACGATCCTGATCATGCTGAGCCTCGGCCTGGCCTATGTGAAGGAAAGCCACGTCCGGATCGACGTGCTGCACGCGGCGATGTCGCTCCGCAAAAAGGCCTGGATCGAACTGCTTGGCGGTCTCTTCCTGCTGATGCCCTTCTGCGCCTTCGCCGGATATTTCGCCACCGAGCTTGCCTGGACCTCCTATGTCCGGGGCGAGGTCTCGCAATCGGTGGACGGGCTGCCGTTCCGCTTCGCGATCAAGGCGATGCTGCCGCTCGGCATCTATCTCGTGGCGCTCGCGGGGATCAGCCGGATCATTCTCTCCCTCGTGCAGATCAGGCGCCCTGATCTTCTGCCCGAACCGTTCCCGGCCGGGCCGCCTTCCGAGGCCGACAGCCCGGCGATGGAGACACGTTAATGGACTTCTTCATGGAATACCTGCCGCTCATGATGTTCGCGGCCATGGCTCTGCTCTTGTTCACCGGCTACCCGGTCGCCTTCGTGATGGGCGGGGTGGGGGTGGGGTTCGCCTCCATCGGTCTGCTGACCGGAGAGCTGATCCCGATCCAGCTCTACACCATCGCCACGCGGATCTGGGCCGGCGCCGCCGAGAATCTGGTGCTGACCACCATTCCGCTCTTCGTGTTCATGGGGATCATGCTGGAACGCAGCGGCGTGGCGAAGGACATGCTCAACAGCCTTCAGACGCTGCTGGGCCGTGTTCCGGGCGGTCTGACGCTGGCGGTCACGCTGCTGGGGATCATCCTTGCCGCAGCCACGGGCATCGTCGGCGCCTCGGTGGTGATGATGAGCATGATGGCGCTGCCGATCATGCTGGAGCAGCGCTACTCGAAGGCGCTGGCGACCGGCACCATCGCCGCCTCGGGAACGCTCGGGATTCTCATCCCGCCCTCGATCATGCTCGTGGTCATCGCCGATCTGCTGTCGAAATCGGTGGGCACGATGTTCATGGCGGCCTTCTTTCCGGGGCTGATGCTCGGCGGTCTCTACCTGCTGTATATCCTGGTGATCTCGGCGCTGAAGCCCGGGCTGGCGCCGCGCCAGACCAACAGGGCGCAGGTGTCCCTCGCGCAGCTTGTGGTGACGCTGGTCATCGGGCTGGTGCCGGCCTTCCTGCTGATCCTCTTCGTGCTGGGCTCGATCATCTTCGGCTGGGCAACGCCGACGGAATCCGCGGGTGTCGGCGCGGTCGGTGCGATCTTCCTGGCCTTCGTCGTGCGCCCGTTCATCTATTCGCTGCTCGCCCGCACGCGCTTTGCGATCCCGGATGCGGTGGCAACGCGGTCGCGTGGATCCTTTCTCCGGCGCTTCGTGGAGGAGAACGAAGGCTGGTGGACTTCGCTGCGCAGCGTGCTGTTGGACTCGATGCAGACCGTCGGCATGATCTTCATGATCGTGGTCTGTGCGACGGTCTTCTCGCTCACCTTCCGCCTGCTCGGCGGCGAGCACCTGATCACCGACTTCATCCGCGATTCCGGCATGACCGCCTGGCACATCCTGATCGTCGTGATGCTGCTTGTTTTCCTGCTCGGCTTCCTCTTCGAGTGGATCGAGGTGACCCTGATCGTGCTGCCGGTGGTTGCGCCGATCATCCTGTCGCTCGACTTTGGCGACCACGTCGCCAAGTCCGATGTGGCCTACTGGTTCGCGATCCTTCTGGCGGTGAACCTGCAGACCTCGTTCCTCACGCCGCCCATGGGGCCCGCGCTGTTCTACATGAAGGCCGTGTCTCCGCCGGAGGTGAAGATCAAGCACATCTATCTGGGGATCCTGCCGTTTGTCGGGCTGCAACTGATCGGCCTCGGCCTGCTGCTCGCCTTCCCGCAGTTGGCCATGTGGCTGCCGCATTACATGCTGGGGCGGTGACATGCGGCGCGGCCGCGCCGACGGTGCCGCCGCCTGACAGAACGCGATCGGCGCGCTTCGCAGAGGCGCGCCGATGTGCGGGCGGGGCACCGCCCGCGAGGGAAATGCCCGGATGGGCGCAGAAGCAAGGACAGATCAATGGCAAAGGCCTTTGCGTCGCATGGCGACATGGAAGACAAGACAATCAGCTTCACCGAGGTCGGCGAGGGGCTCTATGCCTTTACCGCAGAGGGCGACCCGAATACCGGGGTCATCATCGGCGATGACAGTGTGATGATCGTGGAGGCGCAGGCGACCCCGCGCCTTGCCCGCAAGGTGATCGACTGCGTGCGCTCGGTGACCGACAAGCCGATCAGCCATGTGGTGCTGACCCATTATCACGCGGTGCGGGTGCTCGGCGCCAGCGCCTATGGC
>CAYMGL010000143.1:0-6869 GCA_964389945.1 uncultured Actinomycetota bacterium | reverse complement strand
CCAGTGGCGCGCGCAGCAGGACCGCGAGAACCCGTGGGCGGAGCACGTCGAGGTCCGCTCGACCCACCTCGGCATGACGCTCGACCCGGACGTGCTCGACGTCCTGCGGGACCGCGTCGCAGCCGACGTCACCGGCACGCTGCGCGCCTGACCGGGCATCCTGTCGACTCCCCACCCGACAGGTCCGCGTTGCTCGTCGTCACCGCTCCCGACACCTCGCTGCACGACCCGCCGCACGAGCTCGACAAGGGCCAGGTCGTGAGCCCGGTGTGGGAGCGTGCAGCCCGCTACGACGCCATCGCAGCCGCCGTCGAAGCAGCAGGCATCCCGACGATCACCCCGCGGCACCACCACGGCGGGGGCGGGTTCTGGACCGAGGTCCACGACCCCGACCTGGTGGCGTGGCTGCGCACGGGCTGGCAGGACTGGCGCGATGCCGGCGGCCCATCGACGCTGATCCCCGACACCTTCGCCCACCGGTCCTGGCCCGCGACGTCCCGGCGCCCGTCGTCGCCGATCGGCGTCGCCGGTTGGTGGGTCACCGACACCGCGACACCCATTGTCGAGGGCTCCTGGGCCGCCGCGCGCGCCGCCGTCGACGCGGCCCTCACGGCCGTCGACCTCGTCGCCACCGGTGAGGCCCGCGCCGTCCACGCCCTCACGCGACCGCCCGGCCACCACGCCGGCCGCGACTACCTCGGCGGCTTCTGCCTCGTGAACCACGCGGCGATCGCCGCGACGGCGCTGCGCGCCGCGACCGGTGGGCGGGTTGCGATCGTCGACGTCGACCACCACCACGGCAACGGGACCCAGGAGGTGTTCTGGGAGGACGGGGAGGTCTTCTACGCCTCGCTGCACGCCGAGCCGGCCGCGTCCTACCCGTGGTGCAGCGGCTTCGCGGACGAGACCGGCGCCGCCGACGGCGCGGGCACCACGCTGAACCTCCCGCTGCCCCACGGCACCGACGACGACGCCTACCTCGACGCCCTCGACCACGTGCTGGAGGCCGTCGCCGCACACGACCCGGCGACGATCGTGCTCAGCCTCGGCACCGACACCGCAGCGACGGACCCGGTCGGTGGGCTCGGCCTGTCCCCGGCCGCATTCCCCCGGGTCGGGGCTGCCCTCGCCGCGCTCGACCGACCGGTGGTGTCGGTGCAGGAGGGCGGCTACGACCTGAAACGGGTCGGATCGGACACGATCGGGCTACTGTCGGCGCTCGGGTGACGCTGCAGTCGGCGCCGTCACGCTGACCGGGAGCAACGATGGCCGACCCCCGCACGGTCCTCGTGGTCGACGACGATGCCGACATGCAGTTCCTGCTGGGCATGTACGCCAGCGAGGCCGGGTACGCGGTCGTCGGGCAGGTCGGTGACGGCCTGGCAGCCGTCGAGCAGTGGCAGCAGCAGCGCGATGCCGGCACGCCCCTGGATGCGATCGTCCTCGACCAGATGATGCCGCACCTCACCGGGCTCGAGGTCATCAACGAGATCCGACCGAACGACCCGCACGTCGTCCTGGTGCTGATCTCCGCGGCGATGTCGTCGGGCCTGTCCAGCGCGGCACGGTCGGCCGGGGCCACGCACGCCCTGTCGAAGACCGACCTGCGCGAGTTGACCGCGGCGCTCAGCGACTGACCGGCCCACCCACGGCGCTCACCGCGTGACGGTGTGCCAGAGCACGACGAGGGCGAGCAGCGCGAGCAGCCACGGCGTCGTGTCGGTGCGTCGCAGGCGGTCCCAGCGGCTGCCGCGCTCGTCGAGCGCCGGGACCAGCGCCGCGACCAGCGCGCCGCCGTGCAACGGGGGCAGCGGCACGAGCAGCAGGGCTGCGGTGAGCAGGTTGACCTGCACGATCGCCGTTCCGACGTCACCGGGCACGGCCGCGCCGATGCCGGCGAGCGCGACGTGGGCGAGCGGCCCGGCCAGGGCGACCAGGACGCGTCGCGGTCGCGACAGCTCGCGCTCGCGGACCGGCACCATGCCCGGCCACCCCACGACCACGCCGCCGACCAGCGCGAGCAGCGCGGGGACGATCACGCCACCGAACATGTGGAGGTTGCGGTCCACCCGCCACAGCCGGCCGGCCGCCCGCGGTGTCGCGTCGCCCAGCCACACCGCAGCCGCGGCGTGCAGCCCCTCGGCCAGCGGTATGCAGACGACCGCCACGACGACGAGCACGACGGGGTCGAGCTCGAGCCCGTGGACCGGGAAGTCGGACGGCACCGCCACCTCCGTCGCCGCGTCGGGGCGCGAGGCTAGAGCCCCGATCGAGACGCCCCGTCAACAGCGACGACACAGGATCGACACACGTCAGGGGCACGTTCTGCCGTGCCATCGACATGTGGAGCTCCGACCGTGACGTTCACGCTGCGCCTCACCCTGGACGACCGACCCGGCTCCCTGGCCCGCATCGCGACGGCGCTCGGCGAGATCGGTGCGAACATCGTCGAGCTCGACGTGCTGGAGCGCAGCGTCGACGTCGCCATCGACCAGCTCATCGTGCAGGCACCCGGACGCAGCGGGCCCGAGGTCCGGGCCGCGATCGACGCCGTGCCCGGCGCGACCGTCGAGGTCCTGCGCCCCACGCGACGCCACGCGGGCCTGCCCCCGCTGGGCCTCGCCGTGCGGCTGGCCCGGGCCACGCCGGACACGATCCTGCACACGCTCGCCGACGGCGCCGTGGTGACGTTCGAGGCGACCTGGGCGGCGATCGTCCGCGACCGGGACCCCCAGCCCGAGGTCGTCGCGGCGTCGGCCGGTGCACCGAGCTTCCTCGACGTGCCGACGCCGTGGTTGCCGGTGCGCGACGTCCGCCGCATCCCCGAGGGCACCTGGACCCCGGCCACGTGGCTGCGCGCCGACGAGCCGCTCGCCCTCGCGGCCGCGCCGCTCCGCTCCGCCCACGAGGCGCTGGTCGTCTGCCGCCCCTACGGGCCCCGCTTCGCCCAGCGCGAGCTCGCCGACCTCGCGATGCTCGCGGACCTCGCCGTCGCGGAGCTCACCGACGCACCCAGCGTGGCGGTCGCCTGAAGCAGACGGTCGACGCTGTCAGCCTGGCCTGCGCTGACGCAGGCTGTGCTGACACGGTCGGCACGTTCTTGCGCGCGGGTCAGGCCAGCGGGAGGTAGTACTGCCGCACCATGACCCAGTGCAGCAGCATCGCCACGACGACGAGTGCGTGCCAGACCTCGTGGTAGCCGAAGACCCGGGGTGACAGGCGGGGCCACTGGTGCGCCAGCATGATCGCGCCGACGATGTAGAGCGCGCCGCCCCCGAGCAGGAGGGCCACGCCCCCCGGACCGATCCGGCCCCAGGCCAGCGGCAGGAACGGCGTGATCAGCGCCCCGAGCGTGATGAAGATCGTGTTGCCGAACCCCACGGGCGTCCGCACCGGCCACAGCGCGAAGCCCATGCCGCCGATCGTCACGGCCCAGACACCGACGAGCATGGCCGTCCCCAGCCAGCCGCGGACCACGAGCAGCGCGAACGGCGTGATGCTGCCGGCGATGGCGAGGAAGATGCCGCAGTGGTCGATGCGGAACAGCGCCTCCGTGGTCCACACGTCCCAGCGCCGCAGGTGGGTGATGGCGCTGGCCGTCAGCATCGTCTGCATGCCGAGCCCGAACCCGAGCGCGCCCGCGAGCTCGCGGCCCGTGTCGGCCTCACGCAGCAGCACCGCGACGAGGACCGGCCAGACCAGTGCCATGACGAGGTGCGACCACCCGCGCAGCAGCGGCGCCGTGTGGCCGAACGAGCGGTGCGTGTTGGCCGACAGCTCCAGCCGCGTCCACCACCAGCGGGGCCGGCGGTGCACGGGGCGGTCGGCGTCCGGGGTCGCGTGGTCCCCCGGCGCGTAGCGGGACATGTCCATCACGCCGGCGCAGGCTACGCCCCGCCGGCCTCGACCTTCGCGACGTGGCCGGCGATGGCGTCAGCAACCTGCCGGTGGACGGCCCGTGGCAGCTCGTGGCCGACGTCGGGCAGCACGAGCAGCTCGGCGCCGGGGACGGCCTCGGCCGTCGCGACCCCCGCCTCCACGCGCAGCATCGGGTCCACCTCGCCGTGGATGACCAGCGTCGGCACGGCGAGCGCCTGCAGCAGGGGTGTCCGGTCACCGTCGAGCATGGCCGCGAGGAGGTGGCGGCCGCTCGCCTCGGGGTTGAGCCCGGCGCGGTAGGACAACCGGTGGCGCCGCCGGGCGTCCTCCTCGTCGAACAGCGGGGAGTTCGACGACATGCGTGAGGAAGCCGTCGCCGCCTCGACGTAGGCGTCCTCGCTGTGCGTCGGCGCCTGCTCCAGCAGCGAGGCGAGGACGTCGGGGTCCCCCGGCGGCAGGTCCGGTGCGCCCGTGCTCGACATGATCGAGGTCAGCGACGCCGTCCGCTCCGGCCACCCGAGGGCGACGTGCTGGGCGATCATCCCACCCATCGACGCACCGACGACGTGCGCCGCTGCGACGTCCAGGTGGTCGAGCGTCGCGACGACGTCGGCAGCCATGTCCCGCAGCGCGTACGGCGGCGCAACCGGCTCGCCCTGCTCGAGGCGTCGGAGCACCTCGCTGGCGGGTCCGAGGTGGTCCAGCCGTGGCGAACCGCCCACGTCGCGGTTGTCGGGCAGCACGACACGGTGCGCGTCCGCGAGCAGCGCGACGAGACCGGGTGGCCACCAGTGCCGCTGCGTGCCGAGGCCGGCGAGCAGCACGAGGACGGGCGCGTCGTCCGGGCCGTACAGGTCGTGATCGAGGACGTGCGGGTCGCTCACGGGAGCCACTTCAGGGCCTTGGTGGCCGTCAACCGGTCCAGTGCGTCGGCCCAGGCGTCCCGGGCGGCCATCGCGTCACCGTCGCGTCGCCCGGCGAGGTGCCCGGCCCGGAACGCCTCGGCCGGGGGCAGGTCGGGCGCCTGCTCCTCGAGCCAGCCCTGCACGCGCTGGGCCCGTCCGTGGTCGCGTGCTGCCGTGGCGGCGGCACGGGCGGCGCGGGCGAAGCGCGCCGGGGCCTTGCCCGGGGCCACGGCCGCTGCCGCGCCCAGTGCTGCCAGCAGCTCGGCGCCGTGCGGCTCGTCCGCCGTCAGCGAGCTGGCGAGTGGCGCCCACTGCTTGCCGACGCGCTGTGCAACCGAGGCCCGGGCGTCCCCCGCGGCCTCGTCGGCGTCGAGCCCCGGGTCCGCGGCGAGCCGCCAGAGCCCTGCGACCATCGCGGCGTGTGCCTCGCCGTCGAGGTGGTCGTGCAGAGCACGCACCGCACGGCCGAGCGCGTCGCGGCCGCGCCGCTCCAGCTGCGGCAGGTCGTCGCCGAGCACCGCCAGTCGCTGGGCGTGCCGGTCCACCTCGTCCACGAGCTGGCGCAGCGTGGCGAGCCCGGTGGCGACGGTCGGGTCGCCGTCGAGCAGCTCGACCAGCCCGACCACACCGTCCACGATGCCGACGGTCGCCGGGGCCGCACGGCCCGACTCGTCGAGGCGGCAGTGGACGTCGGCGACGAGCAGGGCGCGCAGCCCGTCCACGAGCGCCTGCTGCCACGCGGCACCGGCGCCGCCGTCGGTCGGCACCGCCGGCAGGTCAGGCGAGCCGACGGCCGCGGGACCGAGGATCCGCACCTCGCGCGCGACCTCGTCGCGTTCGAGCGCACCGGCGTCGACGAGTGCCTCCTCGACCGCCTCGACCATCGACGGGTCACCGTCGGGGCCCTGCTGGAGCACCACCTCGCGGAACCGGCCCGTCAGTCGGCGCCCGGTGTGGACCGACACCTCCTCGTCGGAGACGTGGACCTGCAGCGCCCCCTCGGTCACCAGGCCGATCGCCTCGCGCCGCACCTCGAGCCGAGCGACGCGGGTCAGCTCGCCGTCGCCCGTCAGGCGCGCCAGGGCGTGGCGAGCGGCCGCGGGGATCGTCCGCGACGACGTGCGCAGCGTGTGGTGGGTCGGGGCCACGGTGCTGCCGCCCGGGTGCGCGGGCAGGACCAGCTGCCAGGCGGTGCCGTCATGCACCAGGCGGACGCCCCAACGCGCCAAGGCGAGGTCCTCGGTGTCGACGACGACCGTCGTGCCGGTCGTCGCCGGCGCGGGCACCGCGGTCTGGATGCCGTCGACCCGTGCGAGGTCCGGCAGCTGGTAGGTCGGCGGGACCCGTCGGCGGACCGGCTCCACGTGCGCTCCTCGTCGGACTCGGGTCCCGACCCTACTCAGCGGCAGCGTCGCCGCCCGGGCCGTCGGCACCGGCCGCGGCCGCGAGCCGCTCGACGACGGCACGGCCGTCCGACGGCGTGACGTCGGCCCGCGCCAGGAGCCAGCACGAGATCGGTGCGACCCACCGCTCGGCCGTGTGCGCCGCCGTCCCGGCCAGCGACAGCAGGTCCTCGATCTCGTCAGCGGTCGGCGCGTCGACGTCCAACGCCGTCGCCAGCGTCCGCACCCACTGCTGAGGATCCATCCGGTCGGTCATGAGGCTGTCTCCGCGCAGGCGTCGTCGTCAACCGCACGGTACGGCGCACACAGCGCCGGCTGCGGCACATTGGGTGGTCACGGCCGTACGTTCCGCGTCCACCGGCGCGGGGCACGTGCCGGGACCCGGAGAGTCGCATGCGCGCACGCCTGATCGCCGTCCTCGTCCCCCTCCTCGTCCTCGCGATGGGCCTGGTCGGGACCGCAGCCGCAGCACCGCCGGACGGGGGGCCCGCGGTCGACGTCATCGTCGTCCTCCAGGACGGTGCCGACGCGCCCGCAGCCGCCGCCGACGCCGCGCGGGAGCACGGCGCACGCATCGGCTACGTCTACGAGGCAGCACTCCAGGGCTTCTCGGCCCGGGTCCCAGCGGGCCGCCTGCACGCCTTGCAGCGAGACCCGCGCGTGACGAGCGTCGAGGTCGACC
>CAYMGL010000142.1:0-6999 GCA_964389945.1 uncultured Actinomycetota bacterium | reverse complement strand
CGACATGGCGATGATCACCGACCCGGCCTACCTCGAGATCTCCAAGGAGTTCCAGGAGAACCCGGAGGTCCTGGCCGACGAGTTCGCACGTGCGTGGTTCAAGCTGCTGCACCGCGACATGGGGCCGCGTGACCGCTACCTCGGCACACAGGTGCCCGACGAGGTCCTCACCTGGCAGGACCCGGTCCCGGCGCACGAGGGCGAGGTCATCGACGCCGACGGCATCGCCACCCTCAAGCAGGCCATCGCCGACTCGGACCTCACCCCGGCACAGCTCGTGTCGGTGGCGTGGGCGTCCGCGTCGACCTACCGGCAGACGGACCACCGTGGCGGCGCCAACGGCGCCCGCGTGCGGCTGGAGCCGCAGGCCGGCTGGGACGTCAACGTCCGTACCGGCGTCCCCGGCATCGTCGACACGCTCGACGAGGTCCGCCAGGGCACCGGCCTGGACGTGTCGCTGGCCGACACGATCGTCCTCGCCGGCAACGTCGGTGTCGAGCAGGCAGCAGCCGCTGCCGGGTACGACATCGAGGTGCCGTTCACCCCGGGTCGTACCGACGCGACGCAGGAGATGACCGAGGTCGACACGTTCCAGTACCTCGAGCCGAAGGCCGACGGCTTCCGCAACTACATGCAGAAGCAGACCGACGTCCCCGCCGAGCACCTGCTCGTCGACCGGGCGTTCCTGCTGCGGCTGACGGCACCGGAGATGACCGCACTCGTCGGTGGCCTGCGCGCCATCGGTGCGACCGCCGGTGACGAGGGCCACGGCCAGCTGACCGACCGCGTCGGCCAGCTGACGAACGACTTCTTCGTCAACCTGCTCGACATGCGGACCGAGTGGTCCGCGGTCGGCGAGGGCGAGGACGTCTTCGAGGGCAAGGACCGCGACACCGGTGAGGTGAAGTGGACCGGGACCCGCGTCGACCTGATCTTCGGTGCGAACTCGCAGCTGCGGGCGATCGCCGAGGAGTACGCCGCGAACGGTGGCGACGAGATCATGCTCGACACCTTCGTGGACGCCTGGGTCAAGGTCATGAACAACGACCGCTTCGACGTCGACGGCGCACGCCGCTGACGCACCGCGACACCTGACGCCCGGGCCCTCGCGGCCCGGGCGTCCGTCGTGTCCGGGCTGCCGGTCAGCCGCCGAAGACCTGGATCTCGACCGCGCCGACGTTGCCGCCCGTCGACGTCTCGACGTCGAAGGTGAGCTCCTGCCCGGTCGCCCTCAGCTCCGCGATCCGCGCCTGTGCAGGGCTGCCGGCGGGGAAGGGCCCGAAGGTCTCGCCGCCGATGGTGACCGTGAAGGTCTCGGTGATCGCCGACCCGTCCGCCATCGAGCGGGTGAGGAACGCGACGCCGGTGACGTCGGTCTCGCGGCCGAGGTCGATCGTGATCGAGCCGTCGTCACCGTCCTGCTGCGACGACCACTCGGTCGAGAGGTCGCCGTCGACCGCGTTCTCGGCGGCGAAGGCCTCGTTGAACTCGCTGGAGACGTCGACGACCGTGGCCCCGACCGCGACGTTCTCGCCCAGGTCGGGCTCGGGCGCCGCCTCGGTTGCGTCGGTCACCGGGATGGTGAACGTCGCCACCTCGCTGCGGTAGAGCGTCCCGTCCGCGGTCGTCCCCTGCAGGACGTAGACGTACTCGCGGCCCTGCACGAGGTCGGGCAGGACGACGTCGTGCTCGATGATCCCGGTGCCGCTCATGGCGAGGCTGTTGTTGAAGCGGCCGAAGTCCTCGGTCTCGCCCCAGACGATCGCGCAGATCGCCTCCTCGGTCGTCTCGACCCGGAGGATGCCGCGCGACGTGTCCAGCGGGTCCGCCTCGAACACGACGTCGGACGCCTGGATCTCCTCGAAGGCACGAACCTCGACGTCGGCCGACGTCCCGGTCGTGCCGCACGCGGCGAGCCCGAGGAGGAGCAGGGGGAGCAGGACTGGTCGGCGCACGGACGACTCCGGGTGGCGGGCTCTCGTCGTTCCGAACGACGCGAGCCGGTGGTTGTGTTCCGTCAGGACAGCCCGGCCGCCGCGGCGGCGACGGTCGCACCGAGGTTCCAGCAGGCCTCGAGGTCGTCACTGCTCGGCGAGTCGATCACCGCGACGGGCTCGGCCACGGCCTCCCACGACAGCGCCCCTGCGATCGAGGTCACGGCCCGGCGGGCGCCCTCCGTGTCGTTGTTGCCGTGGAGGTAGCACCCGTACGGCAGGCCGTCGGTGGCACCCAGGCAGGGGTAGTAGACCTGGTCGAAGAAGTGCTTCAGCGCCCCGCTCATGTAGCCGATGTTCGCCGGCGTCCCGAGGATGATCCCGTCCGCTTCGAGCACGTGGCTCGGCCCGGCCTGCAGCGCCGGCACCGCCTCGACCTCGACGTCCTCGAGGCCGTCCGCCTCGGTCCCGGCCAGCACCTGCTCGAGCATCTCGTGCACCGAGGGCGACGGCGTGTGGTGGACCACGAGCAGTCGCGCCACGGGGTCGTCCTCCGTCACCTGGTGGCCACGACCGTAATGCGTCGCTGTCACCGACCGTCCCGGCCAGATCCCCATGACCATGGCAGCATGGTCCCTCCACGAGCGGGAGTCCTCGACCATGGCCATGCCCAGCGCGTCGTACGCGATCACGATGCGGCTGCACCTCGACCTCGACGACCACAAGGCACTCGGACGCGTCACGACCTCGGTCGGTGAGCTCGGTGCTGCCGTCACGGCCGTCGACTTCGTCGACACGACCGAGCAGCACCGCACGGTCGACGTCACGGTCAATGCCCGCGACGGTGAGCACGCCGACGAGGTCAGCGCGAGCGTGGACGCGCTCGACGGTGTCGCCGTCCACCGGACGTCGGACCGGACGTTCCTCCTGCACCTGCGCGGCAAGCTCGAGGTGAACCCGACGGTCCGCCTGTCCACGCGTGACGACATGTCGATGGCCTACACCCCCGGTGTCGCCCGTGTCTGCCTCGCCATCGCCGAGGAGCCGGCCGACGCGTCGCGTCTGACGATCAAGGGCAACACGGTGGCGATCGTGACGGACGGTTCGGCCGTGCTGGGCCTGGGCAACATCGGCCCGACCGCGGCGCTGCCGGTGATGGAGGGCAAGGCAGCGCTGTTCAAGGAGTTCGCCGGCGTCGACGCCTGGCCGGTCTGCCTCGACACGCAGGACACCGACGAGATCGTCGCGATCGTGGAGGCGATGGCGCCGGTCTACGGCGGCGTGAACCTCGAGGACATCGCGGCGCCGCGCTGCTTCGAGATCGAGGAGCGGCTGCGCGAGTCGCTGGACATCCCGGTGTTCCACGACGACCAGCACGGCACGGCGATCGTCGTGCTCGCGGCGCTCCACAACGCGCTGCGACTGGTGGACAAGGACCTCGCCGACATCCGCGTGACGATGGCCGGCGCCGGCGCGGCCGGCGTCGCGATCACCAAGCTGCTGCTGCGCGAGGGGGTGGCGGACGTCGTGGTCTGCGACAGTCGCGGCGTGATCCACCAGGACCGCGAGCTCGGTGACAGCTCGAAGCAGTGGCTCGCCGCCAACACCAACGGCTCGGGGCGGACCGGCGAGCTCGTCGACGCGCTCGACGGCGCGGACGTCTTCATCGGTGTGTCGGGACCGGACCTGTTCGACGCGAGCGAGATCACGCGGATGGCCGACGACCCGATCGTGTTCGCCCTGGCGAACCCGGACCCGGAGGTCGACCCGACGGCCGCGATGGAGCACGCCGCCGTCGTCGCGACCGGCCGCTCGGACTACCCGAACCAGATCAACAACGTGCTGGCGTTCCCGGGCATCTTCCGTGGCGCCCTGGACGCCCGGGCGTCCAACATCACCGAGGAGATGAAGGTCGCCGCGGCGCGTGCGATCGCCGACGTCGTCGACGAGGACGACCTCCACCCGGCGCACATCATCCCGAGCGTCTTCGACGCGGACGTCGCGCCCGCCGTCGCGCGCGCCGTGACCGACGCCGTGCAGCGGGACGGCGCATGAGCGACGTCGAGATCGACGTCCTGCCAGGAGCGGTCGCCGTCTGCCAGCTCGACGCCGACGACCCGCTGCCGGACTGGCTCGACCTCACCGATCGTCACCTGGTGTCGGTGACCCGGACCGTCTCGGAGCTGTCGATCGTCACACAGCAGGACGACGTGCCGCTCGGCGTCGTGGCCGAGCGCGGGTGGCGGGTCCTGGCCGTCCGGGGGCCGCTCGCCTTCTCGCTGACGGGGGTGCTGGCGAGCCTCTCGGGGCCGCTGGCCGACGCCGGCATCCCGATCTTCGTGCTGTCGACCTACGACACCGACCTCCTCCTCGTGCGTGACGAAGCGTTGGACGAGGCCGTCGCGGCGTTGACCGCGGCCGGTCACACCGTCCACCCGCCGGCGTGAGGCCCGTACGGTCGCGGCCATGCTGACGACCGACGACCTGCACACGTGGCGTGACCGCCTGGGTCACGTCGGGATCTGGACCGCGGGGCTCGACGGCCTGCCGGCGACCGAGGTTGGCGACGCCGCGGCCCGGGTCGAGGCGGCGGGCGCCGGTTCGCTCTTCTTCGGGGAGGCGTACGGACGGGAGGCGTTCACCCAGGCCGCGCTGGCACTGGCCGGCACCGAGACGATGGTCGTGGGGACCGGTATCGCGAACATCCACGCCCGCGACCCGGTCGCCTCCCGTGCCGCCCAGGCGACGCTCGCTGCGTCGTCGGGGGACCGGTTCGTCCTCGGCCTCGGCGTCTCGCACCGACCCATCGTGGAGGGGATGCGCAAGCAGGACTACACCTCGCCGCTCGGCACGATGCAGGCGTACCTGGAGGGTGTGGCCGAGACGCAGCCCTTCGTGCCGGACCCGGCCGGTGGGCCCGTCCTCGTGGCCGCGCTCGGGCCCAGGATGCTCGAGTTGTCCGCCGCACACGCCGACGGCGCGCACCCCTACCTCACCACGCCCGAGCACACGGCCTCGGCGCGCGCCGCGATCGGCGGCGACAAGCTCCTCGTCGTCGAGCAGGCCGCGAGCGTGGTCGACGACCCCGACGAGCACACGCGTCGGGCCCACACCCACCTCGAGATCTACACCGGCCTGCCGAACTACCGCAACAGCTGGCTGCGGCTCGGTTTCGACGAGGAGGACCTCGTCCGCGGCGGCTCCCAGCGGCTCAAGGACGCACTGGTCCCGCACGGCGTCGAGGCGTCGGTCGAGGCCGTCCGGGCACATCTCGAGGCGGGCGCGGACCACGTCGTCGTGCAGGTCCTGGGCGAGCACCCGCTGCACCTGGACCTCGAAGGCGTGGCGGCGGTCCTGACCGCGCTGTGACGACTCACGCGTCGAGAACGAGGATCCGCACGAGCAGCAGCAGGTCGTAGAGCCAGATCGAGGTGGCCAGCGCGACGAGGAACGGACCGAGGTAGGGCAGCGAGTCGACGGCACGCTGCAGCAGCGTCGTCCGGCTGCGACGGCGCTCCAGGGTGGCCAGGACGGCCCCGCGCTGCGCCGTCGTCCGCTCGCGTGCGGCAGCGGCAGCCGCACTGGCCTCGGCGAACAGGTCAACGCCGTCGGGGGCGTCCTGCGCGGCGGGTGGCGTCGCCCCCGGGTCGATGGTCATCGCCTCACCGGCCCCGGCGTCGTCGACTGCACGTGCAGTGCCAGTGAACGGCCGACCACAGCCACTCGGCCATGACGTGGATTGACCAGTGGGTGACGCAGGTCGACCACCGGGCCGGGCCCCACAGGGCCCAGTCGTTAGCATGCGGCTGCCCCGGCTGGAGACCTCCCGAACGTGACCGACCACACCCTCGTCCTGGGCATGATCGGTGCCGGGCAGCTCGCCCGGATGACCCACCAGGCAACGATCGGGCTCGGGATCGACCTGCGGGTGCTGGCCGCGCAGCCCGACGACAGCGCTGCCGTCGTGCTCCCCGGCGCGAGCGTGGGGGACTGGCACGACCTCGACGACCTCGACGACTTCGCGCGCGGCTGCGACGTGGTGACCTTCGACCACGAGCTGGTCCATCCGGACCACCTCGCCACGCTCGAGGACCGCGGCCACGTGCTGCGTCCCAGTGCCGCCGCGGAGCGCTTCGCGCAGGACAAGCGCTACCAGCGCGAACAGCTCTCGGCCGCGGGATTCCCCGTGCCGCGGTTCCGTGCCGTGACCGGCGCCGACGACCTGCTGGCGCTCGGTGAGGAGACCGGGTGGCCGGTGGTCGCCAAGGCCGTGCGCGGTGGGTACGACGGCCGCGGCGTGTGGGTCCTCGAGGACGCCGCCGCCGCGCGCGAGCTCGTCGCCGAGGTGGACGGCACCGAGACCGAGCTGCTCGCCGAGGAGCACCTCGACCTCGAGCTCGAGCTGGCCGTGGCCGTGGCGCGGCGACCCGGCGGGCAGCAGGTGCGCTACCCGGTGACCGAGACGGTCCAGGAGGACGGCATCTGCGTCGAGCTGGTCGTGCCCGCGCCCGTCGACGACGACCTCCGCGACCAGGCCACGGAGCTCGCCGGCGCGGTCGTGGACCACGTCGGCGGCGTCGGGATCGTCGCCGTCGAGCTCTTCCTCGCGACCGACGGGCGACTGCTCGTCAACGAGCTGGCGCTGCGACCCCACAACTCGGTGCACTGGAGCATCGAGGGGGCGCGGACGTCGCAGTTCCAGAACCACGCCCGCGCGGTCCTCGACCTGCCGCTGGGCGACACGGCCCTCGCCGCGCCGGCCGTCGCGACGGTGAACGTGCTGGGACCGGCCGACGGCTCCGACCCGCGCCACCGGCTCGACGCCGCGCTCGACGTCCCCGGCGTCGCGGTGCACCTCTACGGCAAGGACCCCCGCCCGGGCCGCAAGCTCGGCCACGTCACCGCCGTCGCGGCCACGGTCGCCGAGGCGCGCGAGCACGCGCGCCGGGCCGCTGCAAGACTGATGGGTGAGGAGGACGACCGATGACCGACACGCAACCACTCGTCGGGGTCGCCATGGGCAGCGACTCCGACCTCGACGTCATGCAGCCCGCGATCGACGTGC
>CAYMGL010000141.1:0-7055 GCA_964389945.1 uncultured Actinomycetota bacterium | reverse complement strand
GATAGGTGCCCTCGAGCTCGATCGGGTTCTGGGTCGCCACGACCAGGAACGGCGCCGGCAGGACGTGGGTCTGCCCGTCGATGGTGACGGTGCGCTCCTCCATGGCCTCGAGCAGCGCCGACTGCGTCTTGGGGCCAGCACGGTTGATCTCGTCGCCCAGCACGATGTTGCTGAACACCGGTCCCGGCTTGAAGCGGAACTGGCCCGAGTCGGGGGAGTAGACCGTCACGCCCGTCACGTCCGACGGCAGCAGGTCCGGGGTGAACTGGATGCGCGAGACCGTGCAGTCGATCGACCGTGCCAGGGCCTTGGCGAGGAGCGTCTTGCCGACGCCGGGCACGTCCTCGATCAGCAGGTGCCCCTCGGCGAGGAGTGCGACGAGCGTCAGGCGGACCACGTCGGCCTTGCCCTCGACGACCTCCAGCACGTTGGTCTCGACGGACGTCGCGAGACGACCGACCTCGGTCAGGCCCATCGTCGGCTGGGCGGTGGTCGACACGGTGGCTGGGCTCCCTGCAGGTGCGCGCCGAGACTAACCGTCGCCGACGGGGGTCGCCGTGACGGGTCGGTCAGGTGATCGGCCCGCTCACACCGCCGAGGGGCGCCCCGACGTGGTCGTCGTCGGGCAGCGTCATCACCGTCGCGTCGCCGTCGTCCCACGGCGCCTTGCGTCCGATCGTGGCGAAGAGGTCGTCCGCACACTCGGGGCACGTCGTCCAGCGCTTCGTCACCGTCACGTCGAGACCGGTGGCGTCCGTCGCCTCGGTCGTGAACACGACGCGTTCGCCGGCTGCCTCGCTGCCGCAGCCGTCGCAGGTGTAGGTGGACATCGTGGGCTCCCTCGCGCGCTGCAACCGACCCTAGGTCGCGATGCCCCACCGCGCCCCACCCCCGGCCCCCACACCGCACCACCGCGGTCCACCACATCGCTCCACCCCACGCCCGTCGAGCGCCCCGGCAACGCACTCTCGATGCATCTCGTGCAACACGGGACACGCGTCGCTGCCGTGCGGCGGGTCGGTGGGGTCGGCCGATCACGCAGCAGTTCGGGGGAATCGCTTGTCTGTGGCGCGGCGTTGCCGTAATGTGGGGCGAAGTGGAGGACAGTGGTGACTGGTGGCGACACCGGACACAGCGCGACGAAGGGCAGACAGGGACGTGTTCCTGGGCGAGCACCAGCACACGCTGGACGACAAGGGGAGGGTCATCCTCCCTGCCCGCTTCCGTGACAAGCTCACCGGGGGCGTCGTGCTGACGGTCGCGAAGGACCGCTGCATCGACGTGTTCCCGATCGCCGAGTTCGAACGGCAGGTCCTGGCCCTGCAGGACAAGGTCGAGGCGGGCGACGTCCCGCTCTCGGACCTGCGCATGTTCTCCGCCAAGGCCTTCGAGCAGGTGCCGGACGGCCAGGGCCGGGTCACGATCCCACAGGCGCTGCGCGACTACGCGCGGCTCGACCGCGACCTCACCGTCAACGGTGCCGTCCGCAGCATCCAGATCTGGGACCGCGACGCCTGGGAGGACTACCAGGAGGGCGCCGCCGACCGCTTCGCCGACGGGGGTGCCGCATGACGGCGCCGCCCCACGTCCCCGTCCTGCTCGACCGCTGCGTCGAGCTGCTCGCCAGTGCGCCCCAGGGCGCCTACCTCGACGCGACGCTGGGGGCCGGCGGCCACGCCGCCGCTGTCCTCGCCGCCCGCGCGGAGCGGCACGGCAGCGCGCACCTGGTCGGCATCGACCGCGACCCGAGCGCCCACCGCCTCGCGGCGCCGGTGCTCGACGCGCTCGGCGACAACGTGACCTACGAGCTCTACGAGGCGCGCTTCGACGCGCTGGACGAGGTGCTCGACAGCGCCGGCGTCGACACCGTCGCCGCGATCCTGCTCGACCTCGGGATCTCGTCGATGCACGTCGACGAGGCCGAGCGTGGGTTCTCGTACCGCCAGGACGGCCCCCTCGACATGCGCATGGGCCCCGACGCGCCGCGGACCGCGGCCGACGTCGTCAACGGCTACGACGAGGCCGAGCTCGCGCGCGTCCTGCGCGTCCTGGGCGAGGAGCGCTTCGCCGGCCGCATCGCCCGGGCCGTCGTCGCGGCCCGGCCGATCCGCAGCACGACGGCACTGGCCGAGATCGTGCGCGACGCCATCCCCGCAGCGACGCGACGGACCGGTGGCCACCCCGCCACGCGGACGTTCCAGGCGCTGCGCATCGAGGTCAACGGCGAGCTCGAGGCCCTCGAGCGTGCGCTGCCGACCGCCATCGACCGACTGGGTCCGGACGGCGTCATCGTCGTCCTGGCCTACCACAGCCTGGAGGACCGCCTCGTCAAGCGGGCCTTCACCGACGCGGCCACCGGGTGCATCTGCCCGCCGGACCTCCCGGTGTGCGCCTGTGGCCGCGTCCCCCTCGTCGATCTCCTCGTCCGGCGCCCGGAACGCGCGTCGGACGAGGAGATCGCGAAGAACCCCCGTGCGTCGGCCGCCCTGCTGCGGGCCGCGCGACGCACCCACGCACCTGCCCGGAGCACTGCATGAGCGCCCTCCAGCTGCCCCGCCGGGTGCTGCGCCGCGTCGCGTCGACCCCGCGACTGCACGTCGTCCCGCCGCCCGCCCGCCACCCGCTCGCCCTCACCGTCAGCTCGCTGCTGCTGGTCGGCGTCGCCGTCTTCATGGCCGTGACCTTCAACGCGCTCGCCGCCGACGAGGCCGTCCACGCCCGGCAGCTCGACGAGCGGCTGCGCGTGGCCGAGGCCGAGTACAGCCAGCTGCTGGCCGAGGTCGCCACGCTGGAGTCCCCGGCCCGGATCGCCGCCGCTGCCGCCGACCTCGGGCTCGTGCGCGTCGACCACCCACGGCAGCTGCACGTGCAGCGCCTGCTGCCCGCCGACGGCGCCGCCGACGTGGAGCCGGCACCGGGTGAGCGCACCGACCGCCTCAAGCCCCTGCTGGCCGACGGATGAGGGAGCCGCGATGACGTCCGGGCAACTGCGCGAGGATCTCGCCGCCACCGCACGACCCCGACTCCGTCGTCGCACCGGTCTGCTGCCGCGCGAGCAGTTCCAGCGTCGCGTGCTCGGCCTGTTCGTCGTGTTCGCCCTCGTGCTCGCCGGCACCGTCGGGAAGCTCGTCAGCATCCAGGTGCTGCGGGGCGAGGACCTCGCCCTGATCGGCGCGGACCAGCGTGACGAGTTCCAGACGCTGCCGGCCCAGCGCGGGCGCCTCTACGACCGCTCCGGCGAGGTGCTCGCCGCGTCGGTCGCCGCGACGTCCGTGTGGGCGAACCCCTCGGCCTTCCGCACGACCACGGCCGCCGACGGCACCGAGGTCGAGGCTGCGCAGGACCTCGACGAGGCCGTCCAGGTCCTCACGACGCTGCTCGGCGTGCCGCCGGAGACCCTGCGAGAGCGACTGACCGGCCCCGGCGACTTCGTGTGGCTGGCCCGCCAGCTCGACGTCGCGGCCGGCGAGCGCGTCCGCGCCCTCGTCGCCGCCGGCGAGCTCGCCGGCGTCGGCACGACCCCCGAGCCGCGCCGCACCTACCCGGGTGGCTCGCTGGCGGCCCAGATCCTCGGGACGACCGACATCGACGGCGTCGGGCTCGGTGGGATGGAGCTGTGGCACGACGCCCAGTTGGTCGGCCAGCCGGGCTGGCAGGCCTTCGAGCGCTCCCGTGACGGGCTCGTCATCCCCAGCGGTGCCCGTGAGGTGCAGCCGCCCGTCCCCGGCATCGACGTCGTCCTGACCCTCGACCGCCAGCTGCAGTACACCGCCGAGCGCGTCGCGGCCGAGACCGTCGAGGCCACCGGCGCGGTCGGTGCCTCCATCGTCGTGCTCGAGGTCGGCACCGGCGAGGTGCTGGCGATGGCGTCCGCGCCGTCGGTCGACCTCAACGACCGCTCGGCCCTGGACAGCGACCTGCTGCGCAACCGGGCCGTCACGGACAACTTCGAGCCCGGTTCGGTGCAGAAGGCGATCACCGCGGCGGCGGCGATCGAGGAGGGCATCGTCAGCCCCACCACGGTCATGGAGGTCGCGGACTCGCTGGCCGTCGGCAACAAGGTCTTCACCGACTCGCACGAGCACCCGACCGAGGAGATCACGTTCGCCGAGGTGATCGAGCAGTCCAGCAACGTGGGCACGATCATGGTCGCGCAGGAGCTCGGCGACGAGCGACTGGCGGACTGGCTGTCACGCTTCGGCTACGGCAAGCCGACCGAGCTCGGCTTCCCCGGTGAGGCGAGCGGCCAGGTGCGGCCGGTCGAGGAGTGGTGGGGCACGTCGCTGCCGACGGTCGCGATCGGGCAGGGTGTCGCCGTGACGCTGGTCCAGGCGGCGAACGCCTACGCCACGATCGCCAACGACGGCGTCGCGGTCCGACCCCACCTCGTGCGGGGCACCGTCGGCCCCGACGGCGTCCTGCAGCCCGTGGCCGACGCCACCGGCAGCCGGGTGATCAGCCCCGAGACCGCGCGCCAGGTCCGCACGATGCTGACGGCCGTGGTCGACGGCGAGAACGGGACCGGCTCGCGCGCGGCCGTGTCGGGGCACCAGGTCGCCGGCAAGACGGGGACCGCCCGCAAGCCGCGGACCGACGGTCGTGGCTACGCCGGCACCTACATCGCGTCCTTCGTCGGGATGGCACCGGCCGACGACCCCGAGCTGGTGGTCGCGGTCATGGTGGACGAGCCGACCCCGATCTACGGCGGGCTGGTGGCCGCGCCGGTGTTCTCCAAGGTGATGGAGGAGGCCCTGCGCCGCCAGCACGTCGAGTCGGCCCTCGCCGGGCCCTCGCTGGAGACGGCCCTGCGGGAGGCGGACCTCGCCCGACAGCGTGCCGAGCGGGCCGCCGCCCTGGAGGCCGCCGCCCGTCCCGGCCCGGAGCAGGGCGCCCTGGAGTGACGCTGGGTGCACGGCCGCGCCACGGTCCGGCGCTAGCCTCCGCTGCCGTCGAGCTGCCGAGGACGCCCGTGCCGACCACGCTGTCCGCCATCGTGCGGGCCGTGCCGGACGGCGCGCTCGTGGGGCCCTCCGCGGACCCTGCGACCGTCGTGACCGACGCGGTCCACGACAGTCGTGCCGTGGGGCCGGGGGCGCTGTTCTGCGCCCTGCCGGGCGAGCACACCGACGGGCACGACCACGCGGCGTCGGCCGTCGAGCGCGGTGCCGCTGCCCTGCTGGTCGAACGCGACCTCGACCTGCCGGTGCCGCAGGTCCGGGTGCCGTCCACACGACAGGCGCTCGGTCACGTCGCGGCCCTGGTGCACGACCAGCCCTCGAGTCGGCTCGCGGTGGTCGGCGTCACGGGCACCAACGGCAAGACCACGACCGTCGCGCTGGTCGAGGCCGCGGCGGCGGCTGCCGGGTGCGGCACCGGGGTCGTCGGCACGACGGGTGCCCGTGTCCACGGTGCGCCCGTGCCCAACGAGCGCACGACGCCGGAGGCGACCGACCTGCAGCGGCTGCTGCGCCGGTTCGTCGACCGCGGGGTCGACGTGGCGGCGCTCGAGGTCTCCTCGCACGGTCTGGCGCTGCACCGCATCGACGGCACCCGGATGAAGGTCGCGGGCTTCACGATGCTCGGCGACGACCACCTCGACTTCCACGGCGACCGCGCCAGCTACCTCGCGGCCAAGCAGCGGCTGTTCGCCGGGGGGCTCGCCGCGCGCGGCGTGGTCGTCGTCGACGACGACGCGGGGCGGACCGTCGCGGCCGAGGCCGCGATCCCCGTGACGACGTTGGCGACGCGCGGCGGTGACGCGGAGCACCGGCTCACCGACGTCGTCCTGGACCTCGACGGCGGGCGGGGCGTGCTGCACGGGCCGGACGGGCGCGCCGTGGCGCTCTCGACGCGGCTGCTCGGGCACCACAACCTCGCCAACGCGGCCCTTGCGCTGCTGCTGGCCGAGGCGGCCGGTGTCCCGGTCGACGACGCGGCGGCGGGCATCGCCGCGTGCGACGGCGTCCCGGGTCGGCTGGACCGCGTGGCGGGACCCACCGGGGCACCGACGGTCCTGGTCGACTACGCCCACACGCCGGACGCCATCGCCACCGTCGTGGGCGAGCTGCGCGGCCTGCTGCCCGACGGCGGCCGGTTGGCCGTGGTCGTCGGTGCCGGCGGCGACCGCGACACGACCAAGCGGGGCCCCATGGGCGCCGCGGCCGCGGCCGCGGACCTGGCGGTGCTGACCAGCGACAACCCGCGCAGCGAGGATCCGCAGGCCATCCTGGACGCCGTCGCGTCCGGCGCCCACGCAGCCGTCGCCGACGGCGCCCCCGCCCAGGTGGTCACCGAGCTCGACCGGCGCGACGCCATCGCGCGGGCGGTGCGCTGGGCCCGCCCCGTGGACGTCGTGCTGGTGGCCGGCAAGGGCCACGAGACGGGGCAGGTGCTCGCCGATCGCGTGGTGCCGTTCGACGACCGCGTCGTGGCCGGTTCCCTGCTGGCCGAGGAGAGACCATGATCGAGTTCACCCTGGCCGAGGTCGCCGCTGCCTGCGACGGACGCGTCGTCGGTGACGGCACCGTGCGCGTGCAGGCCATCGCGACCGACTCCCGCCGCGTCGACGGCACGGGGGTGCTCTTCGTCGCGCTCGACGGCGAGCACGACGACGGGCACCGGTTCGTCGGCGCCGCCGCCGCAGCCGGTGCGGTCGCCGCCCTGGTCGAGCGGGCGGACGCGCTGGAGGGCGTCGCGGGCGTCGTCGTCGACAGCACGTGGACGGCCGTCGGCGCCCTCGGTGCCGCCGTGCGCGACCGGGTCGACCCCGACGTCGTGGCGATCACCGGGTCGGTCGGCAAGACGACGACCAAGGACCTGTGCCGGGCGGCCATCGCCGGCGACCGACCGACGGTCGCGGCCGCAGGGTCGTTCAACAACGAGCTCGGGGTGCCGCTGACCCTCCTGTCGACGCGTGGCGACACACGGGCCCTGGTGGTCGAGATCGGCGCGCGCGGGATCGGCCACATCGCGTCGCTGACGCCCCTGGTCCGCCCTGACGTCTCGATCGTGACCGCCGTCGCCGGGGCCCACCTGGAGATGTTCGGCGACCTCGA
>CAYMGL010000140.1:0-7064 GCA_964389945.1 uncultured Actinomycetota bacterium | reverse complement strand
GCCTTGTAGCCGGGGTCCAGCTCCTTGCGGTCGTTGACCTCGTGGTCGAAGCCGACGACGACGGCGTCGAAGGGCCCGTGCCACCACACGCTGGCGATGATCCGCACGACCATGTCGGCCATCCACGCGCCGTCACGCTCGCCCGGGTCCGACGCGTGGAAGGCGCGGTGGGCCAGCGAGTTGCCGTCCACCGCCAGGACGGTGGTGACGTCCTCCACGGGTGCCCTCGACCTGCTGCTGCGTGTCGCCCGACCGTACCCTCGGCCGCCCACCGCCCGAGGTCCCCCGTGAGCACCCTGCCCGCCGACGCCGTCAGCGCTGCCGCACGCTTCGTGCTGCTGCGCGACCTGCCCCTGCTGGTCGTCGACCTCACGCCGCCCGACGACGCTGCGGCGCCGCCGACGCTGCGCGAAGGGCTCTTCCGCACGCTCCTCGAGCGGGGCCTCGTGCAGCTGCCGCGGTTCTACGACGTCGAGCTGCCCAGGGGCGTGCGGGTCGGGCTGACGCTCGAGCGTGAGCAGCTGCGGCTCGAGGACGACCAGGAGACGACGTTGCTGCGGGTGCCGCGGACCGGGGTCGACCCGGAATGGGTCGACCGCGCGCTCGCGCTGCGCGGCACGATGCTGTGCGTCGGTCCGGGCATCGGGGTGGGGCCGGACCACGACGCCCACGAGGTCTGCGACCTGCTCGACCTCGCCGCGACGGCCGGTCGCGTCGCCGGGGCGATCGTGGGGGTGGCCGAGCCGGCCCAGGGGCTCCCGCTGCTGTTCGACTGACGTTCCCAACGTTCGCACTGCCCGGCTCGGGTGGGTGCCGGGGTGCTCCGTAGCGTCGGCCGCCACGCAGCACCGGAGCAGCAGTGACGCCCGATCCGAGGCCCCGCGCCGCCGCCCTTGCGGCGGGCCCACCGGCCACGCCCGGCACGGTCCACCTCGTGGGCGTCGGCCCGGGCGATGCCGGCATGCTGACGCTGCGCGCAGCGCACCTGCTGTCGACCGCCGACCTCGTCGCCCACGACAAGCTCGTGCCCGACGAGGTGCTCGCACTGGCGCGACCCGGGGCGCAGCTGGTTGACGTCGGTCGCCGTGCCGGCGGCGCGTACGTCGGCCGTGACGCGGTGGACGAGCTGCTGCGGGACGCGGCGCGGTCGGGCCGCGCCGTCGTGCGCTGCAAGGGCGGTGACCCCTTCGTGTTCGGTCGTGGTGCCGAGGAGGCCGCCGCGCTGGCCGCCGCTGGCATCCCCGTGGAGGTCGTGCCCGGCGTGACGTCGGCCGTCGCCGTGCCCGCTGCGGCGGGCATCCCGGTGACGCTCCGCGGCGTGTCCCCGGGGGTCGCGATCGTGACCGGCCACGAGGACCCGACCAAGCCGGGCGAGCAGCTCGACCTCGAGGCGCTCGCAGGCTTCGGGGGCACGTTGGTCGTGCTGATGGGGCGGCGCACGCTGCCGCGGCTCGTGGACCGTCTGCTGGCCGCCGGCCGCGCGCCGGACACGCCGGCCGCGGTCGTGGCGCGGGGCGGGTGGAGCGACCAGGTGCTCGCCGAGGGGACGCTCGCGACGATCGTGTCGGCCGCCGACGAGGCAGCGGTCCCCACACCCGCGGTCGTGGTGGTCGGTGACGTCGTCGCCGGCCGGGTGCCGACCGTGGACCGCTCCCGTCGGCCACTGCACGGGGCGGCCGTGGCGCTGCCGCGGCTGACAGCGGACGCGTCGCGGATCGCCATCGCGCTGCGGCACGCCGGCGCGGCCGTCGACGAGCCCGTGGTCCTGCGGGAGGAGGCGGCACCGGCCGCACCCCTCGACCGGGTGGCCGACGCGATCGTCGGCGGTCACGTCGACACGGTGGTCGCCACGTCGACCGGCGCGGTCGAGGCCCTGACCGACGCCCTGCGACGGGCCGGTCGGGACGTGCGTGCCCTGGCGGGCGTCTCGCTGTGGGTCAGTGGCCGCCGCACCGCGACCCGACTCGAGGCGCGAGGGCTCTCGCCGGACCTCGTCGTCGACGGCCCTGCGGCGTTCCGCGACGCGCCACCCACCGGGGCCGGCCGGTGCGTCGTGCTGGCCGCCGACGCCGCGGACGGTGGCATCGGCGATGTCCTCGAGGCGGCCGGTGCGCAGGTCGACCGGGTCGCGAGCAGCGCGAGCGTGCCGACCGGCGCGTCGCTCCCGCCGGGCGCCGTCGCGGTCGTCGCCGCGTCCCGGCTCGCGGCCAGCGTCGTCGGGCACGACGGTCCCGTCGTCGCCGTCGGGCCGTCGGCCGCGACCGCGTTGCGCCAGCTGGGCGTGCGACCGGCCGGCGAGGCCGCGGCGCCCACGCCGTCGGCCGTCGTCGAGGCCGTCACCGCGGTCGTCCGTCGAGCGGTCGCGACGCCGTAGCGTGCACGGGGTCCCGCACCCAGGAGCACCCGTGAGCACCGACCCGACACCTGCCGTCGAGCGGCTCGCCGCATCGGTGCCCGGCGCGGCCGTCGACGTGCGGGCCGCTGCCGTGGCACGGGTCGCCGCCCTGGCGACCCCGCCGGGTGCGCTCGGCGACCTCGGTGGGCTCGCGGTGCGGCTCGCTGCCTCCACGGGGTCGCTGCCGCCGCCGCTGTTCGAGGACGCGGCGGTGATCGTCTGCGCCGGCGACCACGGCGTCCACGCGCAGGGGGTCTCGCCCTGGCCGCAGGAGGTCACCGCGGTGATGGCGTCCACCGTCGCCGCCGGACGGGCCGGCGTGTCCGCCATCGCGGCCGCGGTGGGGGCACGGGTGCAGGTGCTCGACGTCGGCGTCGCGACGCCGCTCGCCGCCGAGAGTGGTGTGACACCGGTCCACGTCGTCTCCGGCACACGGGACGCCACCGTCGAGGACGCGATGACGCGCGACGAGGCGGCCCGCGCGGTGCTCGCCGGCGCGGCCGCCGCCGACGGTGCCATCGACACCGGGGCCGAGCTGGTGGTCACGGGCGACCTGGGGATCGCCAACACCACGACCTCGGCGGTGCTGGTCGCCGCCTGCACCGGCGCCGAGGCGGCCGAGGTGACGGGCCGCGGCACCGGGATCGACGACGAGACGTTGGCACGCAAGACCGACGTGGTCGCTGCCGTCCTCGGGCGGATCGACCGTGACGCGGACGGGCTCGGCCTGCTCGCGGCGGCCGGTGGTGCGGAGCACGCCGCGTTGGTCGGCGTCGTCCTGGCCGCTGCCGCCCGCCGGGTCCCCGTCGTCCTCGACGGCGTCATCGCCGACGCGGCTGCCCTGGTGGCGGCGCGCCTGGCGCCGGCCGTGGTCGACCACCTCGTCGCCGGTCACCGCTCGACCGAGCCGGGTGCCTCCCGGGGGCTCGAGCACCTCGGGCTCACGCCGCTGCTGGAGCTCGAGCTGCGGCTGGGGGAGGGGTCGGGGGCCGCACTCGCCGTACCGATCGTGCGCGCCGCGAGCCGCATCCTCCGCGACGTCGCCACCCTCGAGGAGCTCGGGTTCGCATGAGGTCGGCCTGGCACGACCTCGAGATGGTGCCGGGGCCCGTCCCCCTGTCGTCGCCGGACGTGCTCCGGCATCGTGACGAGCCGGACCTCGTCGTCATCGGGATGGGTGCGTCGGGGCTGGAGGCCGCGGTCGCCGCGGCGCGTCGCGGCGCCGACGTCATCGTGCTCGATGCGGTCGGGGTCGCTGCGGGTGCGGCCGGCGCGAACGGCGGGTTCCTGCTCGCCGGCCTCGCCCTGTTCCACCACGACGCCGTGGCGGCGCTCGGCCGTGACGTCGCCGTCGGCTGGTACCACCGCACGCTCGCCGAGCTCGACCGGCTCGGGGACCGCGAGCCCACGTTCCGACGGGTCGGCAGCCTGCGCACCGCGGCCGACGACGCCGAGCAGCGTGACGTCGAGCGCCACCTCGCCGCGCTGCGGGCCGACGACCTCCCGGCCGAGGCGTACGACGGGCCACGGGGGACCGGGCTGCTCGTGCCCGGCGATGGTTCGTTCCACCCCGTCGCGCGGTGCCGGCGGCTGGCCGTGGGCGCGTCGGAGGCAGGTGCGACCCTGGTGGCACCCGCCCGGGTGCACGCCGTGGAGCCCGGCGCGGTGCATCTCGACGGACTCGCCCGGCCGGTGCGGGCCGACCGGGTCCTGGTCGCGGTGGACGGCGGCCTCGAACGGCTCGTGCCCGCCCTCACCGGTCGCGTCCGGACGGCCCGGCTGCAGATGCTCGCGACGGCGCCGACCGACGAGGTCGACATCGGGCGGCCCGTCTACCACCGCCACGGGCTCGACTACGTCCAGCAGCGCCCCACGGGCGAGGTGCTGCTCGGCGGCGGGCGTGACGTCGGGGGCGAGGACGAGTGGGCGGCACCCGCGGTGCCGAGCGACGCCGTCCAGCGACACCTCGACGGCTGGCTCGCAGCGCTCGGGGTCACGGCGCCGGTACGCCACCGGTGGGCCGCGCACGCCGCCTTCACCGAGGACCGCCTGCCGGTCGACGAGCGGATCGCCGAGGGTGTGCACGTCGTCGGGGCGTACTCGGGGCACGGCAACGTCCTCGGCGGCCTGCTCGCCCGCGAGGCAGCCCTCGACCTGCTGGACGCCTGACGACCTCCGCACCGCACCCACCGCAACCACCGCCAGCACCGCACCCACCGCAACCGGGTGCACCTCCGCGCCCCGCCCGGCGGACTGGGTGCGCCCCCGAGATCATGGCAGCGGACGTGCACCCAGTTCGCGGTCGTTGCAGCGGGACCGCACCCAGTCGGTGGGTGCGCCGAACGTGCTGGGTCAGACGTGACGGAGCAGGTGCCGGTCGAGGTCGGCGACGGCGGTCTGGCCGGTCAGCGCCATCGTGAGGTCGAACTCGGCCATGATCGAGCGCAGGACGTGCCGGACGCCGTCCTCGCCGGCCACGCCGAGCCCGTAGACCCACGGGCGTCCGATCAGCGTGGCGCGGGCCCCGAGGCACAGCGCGGTGAAGACGTCGGCGCCGGAGCGGATGCCCGAGTCGAACAGGACCGGCACGTCGCCGACGGCGTCGACGACGTCCGGGAGCATCGTCAGGGCACCGATCGCGTTGTCGACCTGTCGCCCGCCGTGGTTGGAGACGATGATCCCCTCGACCCCCGTGTCGACCGCGCGTCGCGCGTCGTCGGGGTGCAGGACGCCCTTGACGACGATCGGGAGGTCGGTCACCGACCGCAGCCAGTCCAGGTCCTCCCACGTGACCCGCTTGTCGGCGAAGAGGCCGATCCAGCGCAGGATCGCCAGCTGGGGGTTGTCGTCCCAGTCGCCCTCGAGCCCGGCGAGGAACGCGTCGTCGGTGCGGTAGTTGGTCAGGCCCTCGCCCTGGAGGAACGGCAGGTAGGCGGTCTCGAGGTCACGCGGGCGCCACGCCAGCATCTTCGTGTCGAGGGTGACGACGATCGCGCCGTAGCCCGCCGCCTCGGCACGCTGCACCAGCGACGCGGCGACGTCGCGCTCGCCCGGCCAGTACAGCTGGAACCAGCGGCCGTTGTCGCCGGACGCCTCGGCGACGTCCTCGATCGAGTACGACGACACCGTGGACAGCACCATCGGCACCTCGAGCCCTGCCGCGGCACGGGCGACCGCGAGCTCGGCGTCGTCGTGGACGATCCCGAGCACCCCGACCGGCCCCGTCATGATCGGCGACGGCAGCTGCAGGCCGAGGACCTCCGTGGAGGTGTCGCGCTGCTCGACGTCGACCATCATCCGCGGGACGACCTTCCACCGCGAGAAGGCCTCGCGGTTGGCGTCCATCGTCCGTTCGTCGCCGGCGCCACCGGCGACGTAGGCGTAGGCCTCCGGGGACAGGGCCTCCTCGGCGGCCGCGCGCAGCCCCTCGGCGGTCATCGGGAGGTCGGGCGTCGTGCCGACCATGCCCTGGAGGTAGATCTCGTTCTGGAAGTTCGCGTGGTCGGTCACCGTGGCTCCCGCAGGCTCGACGTGGGCGACACGATAGGCCGCAGCGGGGTGGCGCTCGACACCCACGCCGCGGCGCGGCATGCTCTTCGGGTCGCGGTGTGAGGAGGTGCCCGTGACGACAGCGATGGCTGACTTCGACGCGCTCGCCACCGGGCCCTGCGGCGAGGCGTTGGGACGCTGGGTGGCGACGGGGTCGGCCCTCGGTGCCGAGCCCGTCCGCTGTGCCGTCGCCGAGGACGACGAGGTCGCCCGACAGCGGCTCGACCTCGCGCTGCGCATGCTCCACGGCCAGCCGGCTGCCCAGTGGTGCCGGCCCGCCGGCGACGGCACCGTGGTCGTGCGCCGGTGGCCACTGCCGGCCCGCGGGATCGCCCTCCTGCCGGGCGAGGAGGCCGCGGCGACGCTCGTGCTGGCGGTCGGTCGTCCCCGTGGCGGGGCGGACGTGTGGCGCTTCCGCTTCGACGGGCCGTCGTGCGACGTCGTGGACCGCGGCCGGGAGCTGCTGCCTACGTGATCGCCTGGGGGCGGCGGACCGGCCGTCGCACGGTCGCGACGAACAGTCCCACGAGCACGATGGGCGCGGCGAACCAGTAGGTCACCGCCGGCAGCTGCCCCAGGAAGGCCCATGCGAGCAGCGTCGCGATCAACGGCTCGGCCAGCACCACCACCCCCACCACCGTCGCCGGCACCGACGACAGGAGCGTGGTGAAGATGTTGTGGCCCAGCAGTTGTGGCCCGACGATGATGCCGATGATCCCCAGCCACTGGCCCGTGGTGAAGCCCCACAGCGGCGCACCGAACGCCCAGCACAGGACGAGCAGCACGCTGCCGGCGGCGCCGTACACGACGGTCGCGAAGGTCGTCGAGTGCACCCGCGAGCGCACCTTGCGGGCGATCAGCAGGTAGCCCGCGACGGTCACCGACGACAGGAACGCCATCGCGTCGCCGAACAGGGCGCGGGGACCGAGCGCGATGTCGGCGAGGTCACCACCGCCGATCGCGATCGCCCCGACCATCGTGATGAGGATGCCGGTCCAGGTCCGTCGGCTCGGGTGCTCGCCGAGGTACCAGATGCCGCCGATCGCGACGAAGACGCCGGCCATGGTCGCCAGCGTCGCCGCGCTCGCCACGGACGTGTAGGCGATCGAGCCGAGGAACA
>CAYMGL010000139.1:0-7106 GCA_964389945.1 uncultured Actinomycetota bacterium | reverse complement strand
CAGGTGGTCGACGCGGCGATGGTCGAGGGCGCCTCGCTGCTGCTGTCGATGCAGCGGACGATGGCGGCCCAGGGCCTGTGGTCGGGCGGCCGGGGCGGCAACCTCCTCGACACCGGCGCACCGTTCTACGACGTCTACACCACGGCGGACGACCGCTGGGTGAGCATCGGCGCACTGGAGCCGCAGTTCTTCGCCGAACTGCTGGACCGGCTCGACCTCACCGAGGAGTTCGGCGACGGCCAGGACCCGCGGCGCTGGCCGGCACTGCGCGCACGCCTCGCCGAGGTCTTCGCCACGCGGACCCGCGACGAGTGGGACGACGTCTTCGTGGACTCCGACGCCTGCTACGCACCCGTGCTGTCGATGGACGAGGCACCGGGCCACGAGCAGAACGTGGCCCGCGAGGCGTTCGTCGACGTCGACGGCGACGTGCAGGCACGACCGGCCCCACGCTTCAGCGCGACACCGACCGGGCAGCCCAGCGCCGTCACGGCCCCGGGGACCGACACGCGCGCCGTCCTCCGCGACGCCGGCTACGACGATGACGAGATCGCACGGCTGCTCGCCGCGGGCGCGGTCGCCGAGGCCTAGGCCGAGGCCGACCGAGAAGCCCCGGCTACCGGGTGCGGTTCCGCCGGCCTGCCGCCGCAGTGGGTGCGCCATGCTGGCCATTTCCGCGAACCTGCACCCAGTGGCATCGGACCGCCTCGTAACTGCACCCGGTCTGGTGGCCGGTCACGGAGGCAGGCCGGTCAGGCGAGGTCGCGGATCGCCGCGCGGGCGGCGTGGTAGCCGGCCATCCCGTGGACGCCGGCACCGGGCGGGGTCGCGGCGGAGCAGAGGTACACCCCCGGCGCGGTCGTCGCGTACGGCCGCAGCGACGGCCGCGGGCGCAGGACGGCCTGCACCGCGTCGTTGGCACCGGTGGCGATGTCGCCGCCGACGTAGTTGGGGTTGTAGGCCCCGAACTCGGTGGCCGTGGTCGTGTGGCTGCCCACGACCCGTGCACGGGTCCCCGGGGCGAAGCGCTCCAGCTGACGCAGGACGTGCTCGGTCGCGTCGCCGTCCCAGCCGTGCGGCACGTGGGCGTAGGCCCACACCGGGTGGACGTCCCCGGCGCTGCGCGACGGGTCGGCCAGGTACTGCTGGGCGACCAGCACGAACGGACGCTCGGGCATCCGGCCGTCGTGGACGGCCTGCTCCGCTGCCACGAGCTCCTCGAACGTGCCGCCGACGTGGACGGTGCCGGCACGACGACACACCTCGGCGGTCCACGGGATCCCGCCCTCGACGGCCAGGTCGACCTTGCACGCTGCGGGGCCGTGCCGCCAGCGCCGGTACGCCCGTCGCGCGGACGGCGCCATCGCGTCACCGACGATGTCGGCCGCGGCACCGGGCGCCGTGTCGAGCAGGACGACGTCCGCCCGCGGCAGGTCGCGCAGGTCACGGACCCAGGTCCCGGTCTCGATCGTCCCGCCGTGGGCGCGCAGGAGGCTGGCCAGCGCATCGGTGATCGCGGCCGAGCCGCCGACCGCCACCGGCCAGCCGTGGCGTTGCCCTGCGACCAGCAGCAGCAGCCCGGCCGCCGCCGTCATCGGCCGCGTGAGTGGGTGGATGGCGTGCGCCGCCGCACCGCCGAACAGTGCCCGGGCCGCGTCGGTGCGGAACCACCGTGCGATCCAGCTCGCCGGCTGGACCGCCCGGACGCCGAACCTCGCCAGCGTGACCGGGTGGTCGGGCACGCGCAGCACCGGCCCGAGGACGTCGCCGAGCAGGTCGTCGGCGTGGTCGACGAGCGGTCCCACCAGGCGCCGCCACGCCGGGCCGTCGGGACCGAGACCGGCGACCGTGGCCTCCAGCGTCGCGCCCTCGGCGGCGGCGCTGCCGTCGTCGAGCGGATGGGCGAAGCCGACCTCCGGCACCGCCCACTGCAGACCGTGCTCCTCCAGCGGCAGCGACCGCAGGTAGGGCGAGCCGATCCCGGTCGGGTGGACGGCCGCGCAGACGTCGTGCAGCACGCCCGGGACCGTCAGCTCCGCCGTGCGGGTGCCGCCACCGATCGTGTCGTGGCCCTCGACGACGGTGACGTCCAGACCCGCCCGCGCGAGCTCCACGGCCCCGGCGAGCCCGTTCGGGCCGGATCCGACGACGATCGCGTCCGCCATGCACACCTCCAGGTGGCACAACCTACGTGGCCACGCACGACTGCCGGCCGCGTGGGGCTCGTGCCGGGTGGTGGCAGCCCGACCGCGGCAAGTAGCCTCCGGCGGTGGCGACGAGGAGACCGCGATGGGGACCGAACCGTTCGACGCGACCGCAGCCGCGACCGACGCGGCGTACCCGGCACACGGCGAGCTGCCGACGAACCCGGCACGGTCCCTGCTGATCCTGACCTGCATGGACTGTCGCGTCATGCCGCGTGAGCTGTTCGGCCTCGAGCCGGGTGACGTCCACGTGCTGCGCAACGCGGGCGGTCGCGTGACCCCGGACGTGCTGCGTTCGGTGCTGCTGTCGACCCGCCTGATGGACGTCGACCAGGTCGTCGTGATGCACCACACGCGGTGCGGCGGCGGCAAGAGCAACACCGCGCTCGCCAGCGCCCTGCGCGACGCCGGGGTCGAGGACCCGCCGGCCGAGCTGTACGGCGCCGAGGACCGCGTCGCGGCGCTCCGCGCCGACCTCGAGGCACTGCGGTCGGACCCGCACCTGCCCGACGACCTCCGCGTCGCGGGCTACGTCTACGACATCGACACCGGCGAGGTGCTGCCCCTGGCGCAGCTCGAGCAGGCCTCCCCCGCCTGACCAGGCACCGCCCGCGGGGCGGCGGCACGGGACCTCTCCGACAGCGTCAGCTCCGGGGCTGGAGCGTGCGCGCGTCCGGTCGGTCCTCCTCGACGTCCGCCGTGACACGGGGCAGGCGCACGGCGAAGCACGCGCCGGGATCAGCGTCCCGGTACTCGATCGTGCCGTCCATCGCGTCGACCAGGACCCGGACGATCCACATCCCCAGGCCGACCGCACCCTCGCCCGCGCCCGAGAACGCGTCGAAGAGGTCGACCTCCGCCGGGACCCCGTCGCCGTGGTCACGGATGCAGAACTCGACCTCGTCGCCCACCTCGACGGCGGTCACCTCGATCGGGTCGGCGCCGTACTTCGCGGCGTTGTCGAGGAGGTTGTAGACGACCTGCTCGAGCCGGGTCGGGTCCGCCCAGACCCGCAGGTCGCCGGCGTCGACCCGCGGCGTGGCGCGGTCGCCGAGGACCTCACCGACGCGTTCGACCAGCGCGGTCAGCTCCACCTCCCGCGGTTCGACGCTGAGGGTGCCGGCCTCGACGCGGGCGAGGTCGAGCAGGTCCGACGCGATGAACAGGGCACGGTCCGCCTGCCGTTGGCCGGCCGCGACCACGCGGTCTCGTTGCTCGGGGTCCAACCCGTCACCGGCGACGCGCAGGGTGTCGAGCGCGGACCGGGCACCGGCGATCGGCGCCCGGACGTCGTGCGCCAGCATCGAGATCAGCCGTGTCCTGGACTCGTTCGCGCGCTCGGCCTCGCGCAGGGCGAGCATGGTCTCGTGCCGCTGGCGGACCAGGTCGCGGACCAGCAGGCCGACGATGAACGCGACGATGCCGATCAGCCCCACCCGGAACGTGAGCGAGTCGAACTCGAACGGGTTGCCGTAGCGGGTGCCGAAGAGCTCTCGACCGGTGTAGAGCACGGCGACGGCGCCCCAGGTCCACATGGCACCGGGCAGTCCGAACAGGACGGCGCCCTCGATGGGCAGCAGGAACAGGATCGCGAAGATCACGGAGACGCCGTCGAAGGCGTAGACCCAGGTGAAGGCCGAGATGGCCACCACGTCGGTCACGAGCAGGACCAGCGACAGCCGTCGCAGCTCGCCGGAGGTCATCTCGCGGCGGCGGAGCACCTCGAACACGACGTTGGAGGCCGCCAGCACCGCGATGATCCCCAGTGCGACCGCGCGCACGCCGTCCGGGTACGGCAGCGTCGCGTAGGCGAACACCTGGAAGGTCGCGAACACCACGCCGACCCAGCGCGCGAGCACGATCGTGCCCACGCGCTGTCGCGCGATCTCGACGTCGGCGGCCCTGATCTTCTCCATCGGCACGCAGCGTGCCACGTCGACCACCGGTTCGTGTCGGACGGCGGGACGGACGCCCGCGCAGTGCCCGCCGGTAGCGTCCGGGCGCGACGGGAGGGACGACCGTGGCCGACATCGGGATCCTCGGTGGATCGGGCTTCTACGAGCTGCTGGACGACGCGACCGAGCACAGCGTCGACACGCCGTGGGGGGCGCCCTCCGACGTCGTCGTGACGGGGACGTACGGCGGCCGCGAGGTCGCCTTCCTCGCACGGCACGGTCGCGACCACTCGCTCCCACCGCACACGATCAACTACCGGGCCAACGTCTGGGCCCTGCGCGAGCTGGGGGTGCAGCGCGTCATCGCACCGTGCGCGGTCGGTGCGCTGCGGCCCGAACTCGACCTCGGCACGTTCGTCGTCCTCGACCAGTTCGTCGACCGCACGCGGTCGCGCGAGCAGACCTTCTTCGACGGACCGGACGTCCAGCACGTCGCGATGGCAGACCCGTACTGCCCGGAGCTGCGCGGCGTCACGACACGGACACTGCGTGACGGCGGGCACCCGCACGAGGAGCGTGGGACGATCGTGGTGATCGAGGGCCCGCGGTTCTCGACCCGCGCCGAGTCACGGTGGTACGCGGCGCAGGGCTGGGACGTCATCGGCATGACCCAGGTCCCGGAGATCCCGCTGCTGCGCGAGGCGGAGGTCTGCGCGACCGGCATCGCCATGGTCACCGACCACGACGCCGGCGTCGAGGGCGGCGACGACGCCGTGACGCACGACGCCGTGCTCGAGGTCATGGCCGCGAACGTCGACCGGCTCCGGGACGTCCTGCGGGACCTCGTGGCCGCTGTGCCGGTCGAGCGGGGCTGTGACTGCGGCGCGACCCTGCGCGGCGACTGACGATCCACAGCCGCGGCCCTGCCGGAGCGGCGCGGGTGGCGGGACCGCGGCAGGGTCGGGGTGTGCGCCTCCCGATCGACCTCGACGGTCCTGCCCCGGTCTGGCCGCGTCCCGTCGACGCGGCACTCGAGTGGTGGGCGACCGCACCCACGCGGGTGCGGGTGGTGGCGCGTGCCGCGTGCGCCGTCCTCCTCGTCCTGGCCGCCACCGGCGGTGTGGTGGACGGTCGCTGGGGTCCGCCGCGGGAGGTGCTGGTGGCGGCACGGGCCCTGGGCCCCGGCCTGCCGGTGGGACCGGCCGACGTCCGCGTCGCGACGCGTCCCCGCGACCTCGTCCCGGCAGGCGCGCTCACCGGTCCCGACCTGCTGCCCGCGCATGCGGTGGCGAACGGCGCCGTGGCGGCCGGGACGGTCCTGACCAGCGAGCACGTCGTCGCCACGGTCGCCGTCGCCGTCGCCGGCACGGCCGTCGTGCCCGTCCCGGCCGAGGCGCTGCCCCCACTGCCGGTCGGCACACGGGTCGACCTCGCTGCCGCGACGCTCGACGGACGGGCACGCACGGTCGCCCGCGGCGCGACGGTGGTGGCCGACGACGGCACCTGGCGCTGGCTGCGCGTCGAGCGGTCCGAGGCCAGCGACGTGGCGGCCGGCGTCCACGGCGGCTCGCTCGCGGTCGCCATCGTGGCGGGCAGCTGATCCCGCGCACCGTCGTCCTCAGGCCGCGTCGCGGGCGACGGGGCGCTCGGCGGCCTCCGCGAGGCGTCGTGCCATGACCGGGAAGATCACGGCGTGGAACGGCATCATCGCGAGCCAGTAGACGCGTCCCCACAGCCCCCGGGGCACGAACCGGGCGCGTTGCTCGAGCAGCGACCGGCCGTCGTCGAGGGCGGTCGTCTCGAACTCGAGCCACGCCTCGCCGGGGACGCGCATCTCGGCACGCAGCCGCAGCAGCTGGTCCTGCTCGAGCACCTCGACGCGCCAGAAGTCGAGCGTGTCACCGACCGCCAGCGACGTCGGGTGCCGGCGTCCACGGCGGGTGCCGATGCCACCGATGACCGTGTCGGCGAAACCGCGCACCTCCCAGAGCAGGTCGGCCACCGGCCACCCCCGGTCGCCCCCGATCGTGCAGACCTGCGCGAACAGGTCGGCGACGGGCGCCGCCGAGACGGCGACGCGCTCGTCGGACAGCAGCGTCCCGCCGGCCCACTCGGGGTCGTGCGGCTGTGGCTCGGCCTGCGCGTCGGCCTCGCCCTCTCCGAGGGCTGCCCGCGCGCGCTGCCGGGGCGTGGCCTCTCGCCGCGCGACGAGGCCCGGTCGCAGCAGTTCCGCGTCCGCCCACGACGACGGGACCTCGAGGTCGCGGACGCGGCGCAGGGCCAGTCCGACGGCGGTGTCGAACGAGAGGCACTCCCGCGGGAGCAGCTCGTCGATCGCCGAGGTGTCGGCGACGACCTCGTTGACCAGCGACGCGACCAGCGGCTTGGCGAGCCCGGTCGGCAGGGGCGTGACCAGGCCGACCCAGTGCGACGACAGCTTCGGCGACAGCACGTTGATCGGCACGATGAGCCGCTTGCGCAGCCCGCCGGTCCGCGCGAACTCGTCCATCATCTCGCGGTAGGTGAGCACGTCGGGCCCACCGATCTCGAGGATCACGTGGGCGTGCTCGTCGGCGTACGGCGCCAACGCGTCGTCGGGCAGGTCCAGCACGCCGACGAGGTAGGCCAGGACGTCACGGATCGCGATCGGCTGGCAGCGGTTGCGGACCCACCGTGGGGTGACCATCACCGGCAGCACCTCGACCAGGTGGCGCAGCATCTCGAACGACGCCGACCCGGACCCGATCACGACGGCGGCGCGCAGCTCGACGACGGTCGTCGGTCCGTCGGCCAGGGTGCGACCGACCTCGTGCCGGGAGTGGAGGTGCTCGGAGAGCTCGTCGGCCCCGTCGGGCCCGAGCCCGCCGAGGTAGATCACGCGCCCGACGCCGGCCTGCTCGCAGGCGGTCCGGAAGGAGGCCGCCATCTCGCGGTCACGTTCCGCGAAGCCGCCCTCGCCGTCCATCGAGTGCACGAGGTAGTACGCCGCGTCGCAGCCCTCCAGCGC
>CAYMGL010000138.1:0-7227 GCA_964389945.1 uncultured Actinomycetota bacterium | reverse complement strand
GTCTACGCCCAGGACGGCAAGGTGCTGGGCGGCTCGCTCGGCCCGGCACACGCCGACAAGATCAGCCGCGCGCTCGAGCAGGCGGTGCGTGGCGGCTCGCCGGTGGTCGGGATCAACGACTCCGGTGGTGCGCGGATCCAGGAGGGCGTCTCGAGCCTCGACGGCTACGGCAGCGTGTTCAGCGGCAACGTCGCCGCCAGTGGCCGCGTCCCGCAGGTCGCCGTCCTGCTCGGGCCCTGTGCGGGTGGCGCCGTCTACTCACCGGCGCTGATGGACTTCACGATCATGTCCGACGACGCGACGATGTTCCTCACCGGGCCGCGCGTCGTGAAGGCCGTCACCGGTGAGGACATCTCGGCGCGCGACCTCGGTGGCCCCGGGGTCCACGGCACCCGCAGCGGCGCCGCCAGCTTCACCGTCGGCTCCGAGGAGGAGGCGCTCGAGCTCACGCGCGAGCTGCTGTCCTACCTGCCGTCGTCCTGCGACGAGCTGCCGCCGGTGACCGAGGCCGCACCACCGAAGGACGTCGACCTGGCCGGGCTCGTGCCGGCCGACGGGAGCCAGCCCTACGACGTCCGCGACGTGATCGCCGGCATCGTCGACGGCGGGCGCTTCCTCGAGGTGCAGGAGGACTGGGCGCGCAACGTGGTGATCGGCTTCGCCCGCCTCGACGGCCACACCGTCGGCATCGTCGCCAACCAGGCGGCATGGCTGGCGGGCTGCCTCGACGCCACGGCGTCCGAGAAGGCCGCGCGCTTCGTCCGCTTCCTCGACGCGTTCGGCATCCCGATCGTGTCGCTGGTGGACGTGCCGGGCTTCCTGCCGGGCTCCGCGCAGGAGCTGAACGGGGTGATCCGCAAGGGCGCCAAGCTCCTCCACGCCTACACCAACGCCACCGTGCCGCGGGTGACCGTCGTGCTGCGCAAGGCGTTCGGTGGGGCCTACATCGTGATGAACTCGCGCTCCATCGGTGCGGACGCCGTGCTCGCCTGGCCCGGTGCCGAGCTCGCCGTCATGGGCGCCGAGGGCGCCGCCGACATCATCTTCCGACGCCAGATCGAGGCCGACCCCGACAGTCGGGACGACCTCATCCAGCAGTACCGCGACGACGCGATGGACGTGCGCCTCGCCGCGGACCGCGGCAGCGTCGACGAGATCATCGACCCGGCCGACACCCGCCGGTCGCTGATCGGCCTGCTCGCCGCCCGCCGGTCCACGCGGGCGCGCGGCTTCGTCCACGACAACCTGCCGCAGTGAGTGGCGTGACCGCGCCGACGCTGCGCACGACCGACCCCCGGTCGACCTCGACCGCGGTGCCCCGCCTGCCGGGCGTCGCCGTGGGCTGCGACGTCGTCGAGGTGGCGCGTGTCACCTCGCTGCTGGCGCGCTGGCCGGGCGCACGGGACCGGCTGTTCACGGTCGCCGAGCAGGCCGACAGCACGCGCGACGGCGTTGCCGTCGACGACCCGGTCGCCGTCCGACGCCTCGCGGCGCGGTTCGCGGCGAAGGAGGCGCTGGTCAAGCTGCTCGGCCGCCCCTCCCTGGCGTGGACCGACGTCGAGGTGGTGAGCACCGAGGACGGGGCCCCGCAGGTCCGCATCCACGGCGCGCCCACCGACATCGCGGTGTCGCTGAGCCACGACGGTGGCGTCGCCATGGCGGTCGTCGCCCGCCGCACGAACGAACCCACGTCCTGACCGCTGGGTCTGGCCCACTCGCCAGCCCCCACCACGCACCGACCACCACGGCACGACCACACAAGGAGCGCACCATGCTGCTCGACGGCAAGCGTCTCGTCATCACCGGCGTCCTCGACCCCCGGTCCATCGCGTTCCACGTCGCCCGGATCGCACAGGAGCAGGGCGCCGAGGTGGTGCTGACCGGCTTCGGTCGCGCCAAGCGCCTGACCGAGCGGACGGCCAAGCGGCTGCCGCAGCCGGTCGACGTGCTCGAGCTCGACGTGACCCAGCCGGACGACATCGACGCGCTGCGCAAGGAGCTCGACGAGCGCTGGGGGCGGGTCGACGGGTTGCTCCACGCCATCGCGTTCGCGCCGGAGTCCTGCCTCGGTGGGGGCTTCCTCGACGCGCCGTGGGCCGACGTCGCCACGGCCATGCAGGTGAGCACGTACTCGCTGCCGGCCGTCGCGGGCGGGCTGGCCCCGCTGCTCGAGGCGGGTCGCGGCAGCGTCGTCGCGCTCGACTTCGACGCCACGGTGGCCTGGCCCTCGTACGACTGGATGGGCGTCGCCAAGGCGGGACTCGAGTCCGCCAGCCGCTACCTGGCCCGTGAGCTCGGACCGCGCGGCGTGCGCGTCAACCTCGTCGCGGCGGGGCCGATCCGGACCATGGCGGCCACCCACATCGACGGCTTCGACACCTTCGAGGACGTCTGGGGCGAGCGGGCCCCGCTCGGGTGGGACGTGACCGACCCCGAGCCCGTCGCGCGCACCGTGTGCGGACTGTTCAGCGACTGGTTCCCGGCCACCACGGGTGAGGTCGTGCACGTGGACGGTGGTGCCCACGCGATGGGTGCTTGACGCTGCGTGACACGACCTCACGCTAGGTGTTGACATCTATAACTCTTTGTAGGATACTCGTGACGTTCTGTGATGGCGAAAGAACGTCGCATGCCCCCCACCCCCCCCACGCTGCCGGGGATCCTGACCGGGATCCTGACCGGTGCCCTCATCGCGACCTCCGTGACCGGGCTCCTCTCGGTCGAGAGCGGTGACGGCACGGCCGCCGTGCTCGTCCAGGCCGGTTCCACCGAGGAGGCAGCCGCGATCGTCGCGGCGCACGGCGGTGAGGTGAGCCTCGAGCTCGGCATCATCGACGGTGTCGCCGCCGCGGTCCCCTCCGGCATGGTGGACGACCTCGCGGTCGCCGACGGCGTCGAGGGCCTGACGCCCGACGTGCAGGTCTCGTTCGCCGAGACCGAGCGCACGCCGGAGATGGCCGCCGCGGACGCCACGAGCGCGGCCGCCGTCGCCGAGGAGGCTGCGCAGCGCGCCAAGGAGGCCCGGGAGGCAGCCAAGAAGCTCCGCGAACTGACCGAGGACGTCGCCAAGAGCGGCGACGTCGAGGCCACCGTCCTCGCCGAGGCCGACGTGATCGGTGCTGGCGCTGCTGCCACCGCGGCGGCCGAGTCGGCTGCCCGGGGGGCCGAGATCGCGGCCGCCGCCCGCGACGAGCTCGAGCCCAGCAAGGACGACGCGCTGGTCGAGCCGTTCTTCAAGCAGGCCAAGGACGCCGCCAAGCACGCCGACGAGGACGCGGTCGCCGCCGCCGAGGAGGCCCGCCGGGCGCAGGACGAGGTCCGCAAGGCAGCCGAGGCGGTCGTCGCCGCACAGGCGAAGGCCGACAAGCTGGCTGCGGAGCTCGCGGCTGCGCAGGCGAAGCTCGAGGAGGAGCAGGCGAAGGCAGCGGCCGAGCTCGCGGAGGCGGAGGCCAAGGCCGCCGCGGAGCTCGAGGCGCAGCGGGTGAAGCTGGCCCAGGAGCGTGCCGAGGACGCCCGCAAGGCGGAGTCGGACGCACTCGGTGACGCCCTCGGCATCACGCCGCACGACGCGCTCGCGCTGATCGGTGGCTCGTGGCTGGAGCGCAAGGGCTACGACGGCTCGGGCGTCGACATCGCGATCGTGGACTCCGGCGTCGCTGACCTCGGTCACTTCCAGGACCGGGTCGAGCGCCCGATCGACCTCTCCGGTCTCCCGGAGTCCAAGCGTGACGGCAAGGGGCACGGCACCGCGATGGCGTCCATCGCCGCCCTCCACGACGGTGGGGACAGCGGTGTGGCCGACGACGCCGGCATCGTGGACGTCAAGGTCGCCTCGCGTGGCGCCGTGACCGACGTCTCGCAGGTGATCGCCGCCATCGACTGGGTCGTGGCCAACCGCAACACCGGCGGCCGCAACATCCGTGTCCTGTCGCTGTCCTTCGGGACCGACGGCACGCTGGCCTACACCGACTCACCGCTCGCGCTCGCGGTCGAGGCCGCCTGGGCGCACGGGATCGTCGTGGTCGTGGCGGCCGGCAACCACGGGTCCGAGCTCGGTCGGCTCGCGACCCCGGCCATCGACCCCTACGTGATCGCGGTCGGGGCGGTCGACCTCAAGGAGACCGTCGCGCCGACCGACGACGTCGTGCCGAGCTGGTCCGCGCGTGGCGACGGCGTGCGCAACCCGGACGTCCTCGCCCCCGGTGTCTCGATGCTGGCGGAGGTCCACAAGGAGAGCGACGCCGTCAAGCAGAACAGCAACCGCTTCAAGGACGGGATGCTCCCCGGCTCCGGCACCTCGCAGGCCACGGCGTTCACCGCTGGTGTCGTCGCCGCACTGCTCGAGGCGCAGCCGAGCCTCAGCCCCGACGAGGTCAAGGCGCTGCTGACGTCGACGGCGCGGCCGCTCGCCGGCGCCGACGCCCGCGCGGCGGGCAACGGGGTCATCGACCTCGACGCCATCGCCGAGACCTGGTTCGTGGACCGCGACTTCGCGACCGCGCGCGGTGCACGGCAGTCGTTCGGACGCTCGAACGGGCAGGGCGGCCTCGACGGCGACCGCGGCCGCTTCAAGGTCCGTCTGTCCGACGGCGAGGTGATCGACGGCGACGAGACGCCCTTCGGCACGTTCGACGCCGCCCAGTGGGCCGGCTCGACGTGGACGGGTTCGACCTGGACGGGCAGCACCTGGACGGGGAGCACCTGGACGGGCTCGACCTGGACCGGCTCGACGTGGACGGGTTCGACCTGGACCGGGAGCACCTGGACGGGTTCGACCTGGACCGGGAGCACCTGGACGGGCTCGGCCTGGACCGACAGCACCTGGACGACGATCGGCTGGCGCTGACGCGCGTCGTCACCGAGCCAGCTCAGACGACGCCGGCACGCTCCAACCACCCCACGACCTCGGCGACACACTCGCCGAGGTCGCGGCTGTCGGTGTCGATGCGCAGCTCGGGGTCGTCGGGCGCCTCGTAGGGGGCGTCGATCCCGGTGAAGCCCGTGATCTCGCCGGCACGCGCCTTGGCGTAGAGGCCCTTGACGTCGCGTGCCTCGGCGACGGCGAGCGGCACGTCCACGAAGACCTCGGCGAACGTGCCGTCCTCGTGCAGCGCACGGACGGCGTCGCGGTCCTCGCGGTACGGCGAGACGAACGAGCACAGCACGACGACGCCGGCATCGACCAGCAGGCGCGCCACGTGCCCGATGCGCCGGATGTTCTCGGTCCGGTCCTCGGGCGCGAAACCGAGGTCGGCGTTCAGCCCGAACCGGACGTTGTCGCCGTCGAGGACGAAGGCGTTGACGCCGCGGTCGGCCAGCGCGTGCTCGACCGCGTACGCGAGGGTCGACTTCCCACTGCCCGACAGCCCGGTGAGCCACAGGGTCGCGGCGCCGTGGCCCGTCACCGCGCGCCGCGTCGCCGCGTCGACGTTGCCGCTGGCCCGGACGATGTTGTCCGACGTGGGTTCCATCAGTCGGGCCGCGCGGTGTTGACCTCGCCGCCGTCGGGGTCGTCGGCCGGGGCCGGCATCCCGCCGCGCAGCATCCCGCGGTCGCGCATCAGCGCCACGATCTCCTCGGCCGCCTCGTCGGCGGTCCGGTCCCAGTCGGTCGTGACCAGGTCCGGGTCCGCCGGGACGTCGTAGTCGGACGTCACGCCCGGCAGGTCGATCACGGCGCCGCTCTCCAGTGCGGAGTAGAGCCCACCCGGGTCGCGCTCCCGACACACCTCCATGGGCGTGTCGACGTGCACCTCGATGAAGCGGTGGGCACCGACGACGTCACGGGCGCGCTCGCGGTCCTCGGCGTCGGGGGCGAGCATCGCCGCGATCGCGATGATCCCCTGGTCGTTGAGCAGGCGGCCGACCTCGGCGACACGGCGGACGTTCTCCGAGCGGTCAGGCGCGGTGAAGCCCAGGTCGCGCGACACGCCCTGACGGACGTTCTGCCCGTCGAGTCGGACGGTCACGCGGCCGCTGTCGAACAGGCGACGCTCGAGTGCCTTCGCGATCGTCGACTTCCCCGCCCCGGTCAGGCCGGTCAACAGGATCGTGGCTGGCTGCTGCGCGAAGCGCGTCGCGCGCTCCGTCGGCGTGACCAGCGACACGGCCCGCTGCAGCGTCTCGATCGCCTCCTGGTCCCACGCGCTGGACTTGCCGGTGACCATCCCGGCACCGACCGTCGCATTGGTCAGTCGGTCGACGAGGATGAAGCTGCCGGTGGTGCGGTTGCTCTCGTACGGGTCGAAGAGCAGCTCGCGGTCCACCTCGACGGCGACCCGGGCGATCGCGTTCAGCTCGAGCTTCTCGGGTTCGACGCGGTCGAGCGTGTCCATGTCGAGCTGGTAGCGGATGGTCGGGATGTGGGCGTTGGACAGCCCGCCGGTCGACTGGAGCAGGTACGAGGCGCCGGTCCGCAGCGGCGCCTCCGCCATCCAGACCAGCATCGCGTCGACCTTGTGCGCCCGTGACATCGACCGCGGGTCGTGGACGAACACGTCCCCCCGCGACACGTCGATCTCGTCGGCGAGCGTCACCGTCACGGCGTCGCCCGGGCCGGCCAGGTCCTTGTCGCCGTCGAACGTCACGATGCGCTCGATGGTCGACGAGACGCCGGACGGCAGCACGGTCACGGTGTCACCGGGACGCAGGACGCCCGATGCGATGGTCCCCTGGAAGCCGCGGAAGTCCAGGTCGGGGCGGCTGACCAGCTGGACCGGCAGGCGCAGGCGCTCGTAGTCGCGGTCGGAGGCGACGTCGACCGTCTCGAGGTGCTCCATCAGCGGGACGCCGTCGAACCACGCCATCTCGTCGGACGGGTTGACGACGTTGTCGCCGGTCAGCGCCGACATCGGCAGGAAGTAGGCGTCGAACGTCGCCCCGAGCTCCGACGTGAACTGCTCGTACTCCTTGCGGATCTGCTCGTAGGTGTCCTGCGACCAGTCGACGAGGTCCATCTTGTTGATCGCCACGACCACGTGGCGGATGCCCAGCAGGTGGGCGATGGTGGAGTGACGCTTGGTCTGCGGCAGCACGCCGTGGCGGGCGTCGACCATCACGACCGCGAGCTGCGCCGTGGAGGCGCCCGTGACCATGTTGCGGGTGTACTGCTCGTGGCCGGGCGTGTCGGCGATGATGAACTTGCGCCGCTTGGTCGAGAAGTAGCGGTAGGCCACGTCGATCGTGATGCCCTGCTCGCGCTCGGCCTTCAGGCCGTCCATGAGCAGCG